>CAZMBV010000036.1:0-244 GCA_964564335.1 uncultured archaeon | reverse complement strand
GGCTATTCCCTCCTTCGGTTTTCCAAGCATCAGATCCGCTAACGCACCCATGCAAGCTAGCATAACTGCATTCTTTATCATACCTGATTCTATGTATGATTTTGCACCATCCTTATACTCTTCAGCTTTCTTTTCATATAACGATCTTCCGTGACTAAAAATGAGATCTCTTGGCATATTGGATTCTTGTGATTGAGCTTTCTTGAGAGAAACCCCACCTAGTACAGCTGCTTTGAGTTCAGCT
>CAZMBV010000035.1:0-17839 GCA_964564335.1 uncultured archaeon | reverse complement strand
ACCCATTCGAGTCTATTGCAGGTCTAGTTGGTGAAGTAAGAGAGATGGTAAAATGGGCAAGAGAGAATCATAAACCTGCGGTATTGATTTCTAAGGAACCCTGTGCATTACTAAAAGCAGCAGACCGTCGTCGTGCAGGTGAAACACCACCCAAATATTACGTTGATCAGGAAGAGTGTACTGCATGCAAACGGTGTCTTAATCGACTATCTTGTCCAGCAATGTATATGGATCCTGAAACTGAAAAAGCTGTGATTGATGAAACTCAATGTAATCTCTGTGGTACGTGTGTCGCAGTGTGTCCACAAGGGGCGATAAAGAGGGAGGCGGAATAGATGACAAGTAATACTAGTAATACAATAAATATTGCTATTGCTGGAGTAGGTGGACAGGGAGTTCTTACGCTTGCAGAGATTCTTGCCAAGGCTGCATTATCTGAAGGATTGAATGTACGAGTTGGAGAAATCCATGGCATGGCTCAGAGAGGTGGGCATGTAGTCTGTACTGTTAGAATCGGTGATGATGCAAGCGGTCCTGTCATTGATTCAGGTGCGGCTAATCTTCTTGTGGGATTTGAACCTGTTGAAACATTACGAGAGATCCATCTTGTAAAGAAGGGTGGATATGTTCTGATGAGCTCACATATTCAGTATCCTGTAGCTGTTTCTATGGGAAAAGCAGAGTATCCTGACCACAAGGATATCATAGCATCAATACAGAAATTCACAGACAAAATTATCGAAATTGATGCTCAGAAAATTGCTATTGAAGCTGGAAGTCCCAGATCTCTGAACATGGTAATGTTCGGTGGAATAATTGGAACTAATCTTGTCCCAATTAGTAAAGACTCAGCAATGAAAGCAATCAGTGAAGCCTTCCCCAAGAAGTATGAGAAAATCAATACCACTGCAGCCGAAATTGGGTTAGAACAAGTGAAAGAACGCATTTAATACTTGTATTATTTGTATTACTATCATCCTTTAATCAATCTAGCTGCAGCAGTTGCGCCCTGTCCAACAGATATTCCTCCGTCACCAGGAGGAACAAGCGAATGAAGGACGGGGACAAGGTTATTCTTCTGGATATGACTAGCAACAGCTCTTGTGATTATATGGTTGACAGCTACTCCTCCAGAAAATCCAACATGAAGTATCCCTTCTTCATGAGCGATTTCACAAGCAATTTCAGCTAAACTTTGGCCGATTGATTGTTGTGCTGCATATGCTAACTTAGAACGACTCATTCCCTTCTTTCTTAGTTCGATTATCTGTAGTAGCAGATGTGTTGTATCAAGAACTTTTCCATAATTAGATTTAATGAACTCCATTTCGAGTTGAACATCAGATCTTCGAGCAACTGCCTCCAATTTCATTGGACATTCACCATCATACGAATTTTTAGTACAAATACCCAATGCTACCGCAACAGAGTCAAGAACTCTACCTGTACTTGAACTCTTGACAGTATTTATTTTATTACTACTTGCTTTCACAAGGATATCTAATACATCTGCAGTAATCTTCTGATTAGATGATACTTCAGCTGAACCTAATATCTGGAGAATTCTTTCACGCTCCAACTCATTGCCCACTATCCCCAAGAAAGCTCTAGATGAATAGATGGCTGACAAATCTCCTCCAGTATAGTCCTGTGCTATTAGACCACCCTTACGCTCATAATCCTTGAGACCTCCTACAAGAATCTCCCCACCCCATGCTGTTCCATCTTCTCCATACCCATATCCATCTGCTGTAATACAAACAATACGATTATCAATTGGTATCAAACCATCAACAATCAAAGAAGAAAGATGTGCATGATGATGTTGCACTCGAAAGAGTGGAATATCACTTTCTGAAGTGATTCGTTCAGCCAGCTCAGTACTTAGAAACTCAGGATGTAAATCACAAGCGACTCCATCTAGTTTTGAAATATCCAAGAGATGTTTCATGTGATTGACAGCTTGTGTAAGGAACTCTATATTCTCAATTTGATTGGTATCACCTATGTATTGAGTTAGATATACACGACCCGATTTTACTAAAGCTCCCGTTGCTTTTTCTTCTGGACCTACACCTAATACTTTGAGTGATTTCCATGGGCCATCGAAAACAAGCGGCTCTGGTACATATCCCCTAGCACGTCTTATGAAGATTGGATTTTCATCGTATGTTAATTTCACAACCGAATCATCTGTACGCTGGTGTATCCTTCTATCATGAAGCAAGAAATAATCCACAATATCGCCCAACTCTCTCAGGATGATTTCTGGATCAATATACATCGGTACTCCTGTAGGATTAGCACTCGTCATTACTAATGCTGACTCTTTTGAATACTTGAAGAGAAGGTGATGCATCGGTGCATAAGGGAGCATAACGCCAATACTATCCAGACCAGGAGCTATCACATCAAGAACTGAATCTTGTATTAATGGTATTACACTCGAATCAGACTTTCTGGAAGCCAATACAATTGGTCTTCGCCAAGATTTGAGAATCCTCTCTTCTAGCTCATTGATATCTACTAGTTTCTTGAGTGCATCAAGATTCTTTACCATCAAAGCAAACGGTCGCTGAGATCTTTTCTTTCTATCTCGAAGAATTTCTATTGGTTCTGCATCACTTGTCTTAGTTGCAATATGGGTTCCAGCAATTCCTTGAAGTGCAGCAATTGCACCATCATCAATTAATTTTGCAATAGCTTCTATTGGATTATCCTCTGTGAAGATTTTTGCGTCTCGATCAACTAAACGATATCTAGGTCCGCAAGTATCACATGCAGTTGTCTGAGCATGGTAACGTCTATCTAACGGATTTGTATAACCTGTATTACATATATTACAGAGCGGAAAATCCGCCATTGTAGTGTTAGGTCTATCATATGGAAGGTCCGTAATGGTAGAGTATCTGGGTCCACATGCTGCACATGATGTAAACCCGTACTGATACCATCGTGATGTGGGATCAAATAAATCTGTAATACAGTCATTACATATTGCGATGTCCGGAGGTATGACTGGAACTGCGTCATCATTACGTATGAGAGATGATTTGTGGATAAGAAAATCCGAGAAGGTATTTTCTGCAGGCGCCCATTCAATATCAAGACTGTCTATTCGTGAGATAGAGGGCAAGTTGTTCTTGATATTACTAATCAATTCATGAATCTGTTTCTCAGTCCCCTCTACTACTATCTCAACACCCGCATCTCCAAGGTTGAGCACATATCCCGTCAAAGATAGAAACTTGGCAACACGATAGACAAATGGTCTGAATCCTACTCCTTGGACAATTCCTGTGACATGGACAATCGCTCTTTGATTCACAGCATTGACTCCTTCTCAGAGCGGTGAATTGATGTAAATATTAATCCAGTGAAGTGGCAAAAGCCATCGGAAATAGAGGAATGAATTTACTGTATTACCAATATTACATTGACTATTTTTGTATAGGTCCTCTTAAGGTCGAGAAAGAATAAATCTTTGAACAGGCTTGACGAATACTCCACAAACCAAATCAATAGTCCTGGAACCAGAGGCAACCGCATCGATTTTGGCATCGATTCCTGATTCCCTTAAGGATACACTCCTTGGTTCATCGACACCTGAAGGTAGGGGAAGAAAATCCGTTTTAATTTCTAGCAATAATCTTGCCAATCGTTTCATTCTTTCAAGATGGGGTATTCGGCCTTCACAAAGGAGAAGGTACAAGAACCTTTTCACATCTATTCGAAAGCACTGTAGAATTCTGTTCAATCATTACCTCTTACGAGGAAGAATAGAATGGATCGATATCTCTGGAAAACATCTTTTTGGTGTATACAAATTCGATGAGGTTCGTGGAAATCTTATTCTGGGGTTTGTTGTAATGACCCCTGAATCGGAATGGACTTTGTCAAATCGGTAGAAGCCTAATATTTTCAGTTGTAATACAGTTATCACACTTGAACACTTATTACCATAAAGTATCTGTATACAAAGTTGTATCCGCATAGATTGACAGAGTGAAGTGCGAAATAAACCCATTATAATCCATCTAACGGCTATTTTGGGCATACATTCCAGAAATTGTGCTGATAATTCAATGGAGACCATAAGATGAGTGAGAAACCAAACAATCAGACCAATAAAAAAACTATCAAAACCCTCACATCTGGAACCAAGCAAGTATTGAAAGAACCGATTCTTAAGATGCTACAAGAGGGGTCCTTTCTGAGTGTAGCCCAACTTGAAACACTTTTGATTGATCTTGTAGTTGAAGATAATCTTGGCTCTCATATCACGTATGAAGATAAAGCATCATACCGTTCCCGAACTGGTAACAGGTCTCGTGGAGTATCTAGAGGCGCTTTCAATAGAACTCTAACTCAAGCACGAAGAAATGTCACACGATGCCTATACACAATGTTACTTCTTGCTTATTTGGGATTGTTCGACTCTACAGTATTTAGACCCTTTGAAGTAGTAGCAACACGAATTGGAGACTATAGAAGAATCCGGGATATCTTAGCAGGAAAGACTGAACTAACTCAAGAAGATCTTGAGAGTATTGCAGTAACAGAAAAAACAATTGTGTCATTCCTGGAAGATCTTTCATCTGCACTGGCTCTGAAATCAGAACTCTCGAAGAAAAAGCCAAACGAAGAATAGATACTCACTCGATTATTTTGAAAATCAAAAAAGAAATGGCTCGAGCGTGTCGTACAAAGAAGTAGGACCGAAACACGGAATCATTCTTCACAACCAATGCTTCAAGCGGCCATAAGCCATCTTGGAGGTTTTGAGGAGATAGAGATGACAATGAAGGTGCTTGAATTGTTAGTTCGAAAGCGACCCGATGACATCAGCCTATCTTCAAGTGTTACGACACACTCATATTTGTAGTGGTAACAATTGTACATAGTTCTAATCATAGAACGGGATTTTTGACACTTTTTCTAGCGATTGTTGGCGCTCAAGTCACAATCTTAATAGTTGTAATACAAGAAATACACTATTAATGATAACATAGATTAATTGTTTCCTTTTCAGATAAAGAAATAGATAACCTATACATTCACTAATTCGGAAGAGGTTCTCATTTGGTAGAAGATGAAGATCGTAAATCTATTCTCCGGGCAGTCAAAGAACGTGTCAAACAATCTGAAGAACTGCAACTCACCCAGATGATAACAGATGCAATTGGAGAAAGAAGAAACCGAGATTTGGGTGATTTAATTTCTCAAATAGAACAAGATAGAGGATGGCCAATCGCTCTCAAACACCTGTCTCAAGCTAGAAGTCTTCCTTATGCTCTTCCAGTTGGAGCTGGTCCCCACAAAACACCGATTGAAGATTTAAAATATCGAGAAACAATTTTCGCAGTCCTGGATTGCAATGGGTTCGAGCCAATCCCTATCACGATAGAAGAGATCTTCGCCATAATAGAGAGTGAAGATTCCTTGATTGACGCCTCACAATCATTTCATATTGAATGTGAATCAATGGCAATAAAGCAAATTGAATCCGGGGATATGTTATTCTTCAATCTCACTAATGCTGATAATTCTATATCAGTAAGCACAGCAGAATTAATTGAAAAAGCGCAACATGATGAAGTTGTCAGTCTATCCCTTAACAAACGCAGTGGTCTAGTCAATGTATTACCTCTTTGGTACTGCGAAAAGGGTAGACAAGCTCTAACACAACTTGGAATCCACGGATCTGAGATAAACACCGAAATGTTTGATGTCGTAATATCTGTAATACAAGAAGAAATACCAACTATCGAATCTGCTGATGTATATGTTAAGGAACAGTCATTGATACACCCATCAAATCCTCTCTATAGGAAATTGCTTACTTCTATTATCAATCATGATATTGAAAATCTGAGCAAACTCTCCAGCAAGCACTCATATTATACACTCAAATCTATACTTCAAAATTCCTTGGATTGTTATGAGAACTCTCAATCAAGCTCTGATTTTCGGAAAATACTATCGTGCGTAAATGCACATGTAAGAGTGAGAGCTCCCGAGTCCATTATACACCTTGAGGAGCTTGCCCATTCTAAGGACATGCGAATATCAACAGTTGCAATTACAGCTCTCGGTAATTTTTACAATGAATCAGCAGCAGCAGCCCTTGTAGATCTTCTCTGTGCAACTAAGAAAAATGACATAGCGAAGACAACAATACGCGCTATTAAGAATATTAGCAACAGATGTTTTGAAACTAAGTACATTGTCAAGAATGCTACTGAATCATCTTCGTGTACAAACAGCGGACGCCTAAAACGATTGTATAAGGACATCTGGAAGGAAATTGATGATTATTACTTGTAATACAATTAATAGCATCATACGACGACAGACATAAATCGAACTCACATCTGGCGTGAGGCTATGAAAGATTCGGATGCTGAATTGTTCAAAGATATAGACCCATTCTTTAATCCCAAGCGTATAGCTCTGGTTGGAGCATCTGCTGACTATCGGAAATTGGGTAATTCGATATTGATGAATTTACTAGCATCTGAAATTGATGTATTTCCAATCACTCACAGTAGAGACCATGTCCTTGGAGTCAAAGCGTATCCTGACCTTGCTTCATTACCAGAACCTGTTGATCTAGTGATTGTTGCAGTAGGAGCTAAATACTGTGCATCTCTAATGCCTGAGATAAAGAACGCAGGTGCAAGCAATGCTGTAATAATATCAGGTGGATTTAGTGAAATCGGAGCTGAAGGAGTAGAGCTTGAAAACGGTTTATCTACGGCCGCCAAAGAATCTGGTATTCGAATAATTGGTCCAAATTGTGTAGGTGTTTCAAATAGTAGATTATTCAATGGAACTTTCACAATGATGCCTGAACGCGGTAACATTGCTTTTGTTTCACAGAGCGGAGCTCTCGGCGGTATGACGATCTATATGACAAGAACAAAGAGAATAGGAATGAGCAAATTTGCTAGCGTAGGTAACTCGGCTGATGTCGGTATTGTCGAGATGTTAGACTATTTCAGACAGGATTCCAAGTCAACTGTTATTGCTGCATACATTGAAGGTGTCAGTCATGGAAGGGAGCTATTCGAATCATTACAGAAAGCTGCCAATAAGAAACCTGTTGTTATACTGAAAGGCGGAAGAAGTGAAGCAGGTGCACGTGCGACTCAATCACATACTGGATCGCTTGCTGGATCTGCAAAAATATTTGATGGAATGATTCGGCAAGCAGGCTGTGTAACAGCTCCAACCCTTGATACTCTATTTGAAGTTTGTAAATTGTTTGATTATCAACCACAACCAAGAGGTCGAAGAATTGGTATTATTAGTAATACAGGTGGAGCAGGTGTGTTAGCTACAGATGCTGCATCGGATCTGGGATTGAAAATCTCAACCTTTGAAAAAGAAACAACTAATGAACTCAGTCAAGTTCTCCCTCCAATGGCTTCTGTAAGGAACCCAATAGATGTTGTAGCCAGTGGTGGACGAAGAGAATATCGAATAGCCACAGAACTTCTCTTGAAAGATCCCAATGTCGACATGTTACTGGTAATATGTGCTGTTCCAACATTTGCAGGTATGACTCAAACAGAACATGCTGCAGGTACTTTGGAAGGAGTACGTATAACAGCTATAGAAAAACCAGTCGTGGGAGTTTGGCTGGCTGGGGATGTTGGAAAACCTGGAAAAGATCTCTTAGAGATGAATAGGATTCCTTGTTTTGATGATCCTTCTCTTGCAGCACTTTGTATGATGCGAGTGGCTGAGTATGCAGAAGCCCATCAGAATTTCTAATGGTCCTCGCTAGAAATGTAATACAAATATTACATATATTCTATCACTCTAGATACTCTTCAGCAATTCGTGGGAATTCCTTGGCAGCTGCTTCACGAAGCTGATGTTCAACCCACATGCTTAGATTGATTGATTTAGTTTTCCTGATGGCTTGAAGACAAGTTCGAAGATCTGTAGGAATTGAAAATGAAACAATTGGGCTCTTCCGTTCTTTGTTAGGTATAGCTGAAAGCAGTTCACTGGTTTGAGTGGGTTCGAGTGGTTTTCTTTCAACGGCTGTTTTTGTTTCACTATCACTAGTTTCATCATCTTTGTCAGATTCTTCTCTTCTGTATTTTCCAAGTAGACTCATATTATTGAACCTCCCTGAGTATAGTTGCATATGCTTGGGATACAAGCGATGCAATTTCTTTGTTCACAGTGGGATCACCGTTTTTCCTAAAATTCTCGGCTGCTACCTGTTGACAACCTCTTGCCAGCATTCTGATATCTCTAGGATTACCTCTTGCTGCTGTATTGATTACATTAATGGATTCATCACTGAATGGATATACATCATATGTATTAGGGTTAAAGCTATCAATTCGTCCTTGTGCATAAGCAATTCTTCGTCCTACAAATTCCTTTGCTTTTGTATTACTGAGTGCTGGTACATCCAAGGGTTCTGTACGGTCAGCAATCTGTGGTAGGAAGGATAGCATCGCATTCCAATACATCAACGTTCCAGACATCACTAATGTTACTATTGGTTCATCAAGAGCTTGTGACTTGCTATAAGTATCAACCATCTCTTCAGTCGGTAGGTCTGCAAGAAATCGGAGTTTATGAAATGCAGCTTCTTGATTATCTGCAACATCTTCAATGAAGAGTGCTGTGCGGCTTTTTTCTTCGATATATCTTCGAAGACTTTCTTTTCCTACCGCATCGATAATTTGACTGGACTCCCAAGATCTCTTATATTTCACTCTCAAAGAATCAGCAATAGCTGCAGCCATTTGTTTCTCGTAAAGGCCTGTCATCCCTACATAACCAGTGACGAATTTATTCCCTTTTCTATCAGCGAGAGTTGGTAAATCTCTCAACGCCAAAAGCATCAGAGTGCTCTTTCCTGACCCAACAGGACCACGAATGAAGACATGTCTCTCATTTGTGATAATCAAATCAACAATAGAGTCTAAGAAGTCGCTATCTTCTATGTACAACCGACTATCTGGCATTTTGAAACCACGAAACGGTGAAAATCTGGCTCCAATCCTTTCCTCCCATGCTCGGAGGACTTCCTTGCGAGTGTTAAAGTGACGAATCAACGCACTCTCATGGATAGCAATTGTCATTTTGTGGACCTCTAATTTCTAAATTAATTTGTATCACAAGTACTTATTGTAATACAGTTTTCAAGAGGGTTATTTCAATATAAAAAGTGTGGTGAAACTATCCAATTTTACTAGTGCGATTGCTGAGAATACAAAACCTTTTTGAACAGAATGAAATCGTTTGTAGATTGACCAGCAATATGGTCATGAGTCCTCTTAGGAGCTATCTGATATGGATGTTATACGAATTAAGCATATCATGAACTCATTCATGATCTTGTCATTCCTAATCTTCGGTGGCTTAGCTGCAATCATTATGATTACTGATGTTAGTCTAACAAATGCAACTGTGGCTCTACCTTTTGCTTTTCTCTTCATCTCATTTACTACATTCATAATCACTGGTCAGATTGATGAAAAACCAAAATTAGTACAAAAGTATATGAGAGATTGGCTCATTATTTGCACCATTGGCATAGTTATTAGTGCCTTAGCTTTCACATTCTACTAAGACCAAAAATACTTCTTATAACAGGTCTACTGAAGTGATTACCCATGAGTAAGATTCTCCCAGGTACAAAAACCACTCGAATGGAGCTTCTTGCACTCAAGAATAGAATGAGGCTCGCAGAGAGAGGACATGATCTTCTTCGAGAGAAGCGGGACTCTTTGATAATGGAATTCTTCAATATTATTGCCGAAATTAAAGACTCTCGTGAAAAAGTTGACGCCTCTTTGGCTGAAGCATTTTCTGCACTAACCCAAGCAAAAATGATTATGGGTCCTGCTAGAGTGATTGAATTTGCATACGCCAGTAAGTTTGAAGCAGATCTAAAGATCTCAACGAGATCAATGATGGGCGTTAGAGTTCCGGTCCTATCTGTTGAACAACATAGCTCAGAACTTCCTTACTCTCTTTCAGATTCTAGTACAAAATTTGATGTGATGGGTGAGAAGTTCAAAGAAGCTCTAAAGGCCATAGTTCAACTTGCTGAAGTCGAATCAACTGTGAAAAGATTGGCATTAGAAATAGAAAGAACAAAGAGACGTGTTTCAGCCCTTGAAACAGTTGTCATACCAAGACTTGATGCAACTGTACGTTTTGTTAAGCTTGCACTCGAAGAGCGTGACCGAGAAGATTTTGTTCGATTGAAAATGGTACGTGACTGGATTACTGCCGAAGAAGATTAATGCATTGTATTATTAGTAATACAATAACAAATACTATCTTCTCAGTTTCAGAATAGCTGCTGCTAAATCTCCTTCAGTTTCTTTCAATGCTTGTTTTGCAGTTTCAATATCAACACCAGTCTGACCTGCAACAAGTGCTGCATCTTCCATTGGAATCTCAATCTCAGGAACTAATTCCTCTTCAACAATCTCAGCATCTGGAGACGATGCTGTTGTTTTTCCAGATAGAGCACGTTCGATCTTTGAGCCTCCCACTTGATATGTTTCTGCCCCGGCTTGTTTGATTGATGTCACCTGAGGATTTGAGATCACCCACTCCTTGTCTGCAAAACGAATGATTACTTCTTTCACACCCTCAAGATCTTTTTGCTCAATTCCCATCTTCTTCATCATTCGCGCCATTTGTTTTGGTGACATACCTCTGAATCCCATAAGTTCACACTCTATTGTTTATCTTACCTGATGATTATTCATCATTACTGCGACTGTCCAATCATCTTTGGATAAAATGATTACGCTTTGAGGAATTAATCAGGAACTACATCAATGTCAAATACAACATGTTCAACACTTGGAGAATAATTCTTAACCTTGCGTGCTTGTATCTGAGATTTGAATCCATTACTAACACAAATCTCTCTTATCTCTGATAGTGTATCTCTCAGGATGTCCTTTTGAATAGACTTATGCAAATGGATAACACCTCCTTCTTGGATTAAAGATTCTAATGCATGAGGGAGATACAATTCAGTATTGTGTAAATATCCCATAATGATACGATTCGCATAATTCACAGGATGTACTTTACGACAATCTCCTAATATTGCAGTAACTCTATTTTCAAGATTGTTGAGTTGAATATTCTCAAGAAGAAACTGATATGCTTCAGGATTGATTTCAATTGCAGTGACTAAAGCATCTGTTGACTTTGCGATTTGTAGAGCGAATTGTCCAACGCATGAGAACATATCCACAACTTTCTCACCAGGTTTGACTTGATTTGCTATGTTTATCCTTTCTCTCTTATTTCCACCAGAAAACGTTATTCTGAGAGCATCTAGTTTGAATTGAACTCCATTTTCGATATGTGTAGTAACTGTATTACAATCACCAGCTACAACCTCATAAAAAGGGTGACGTTCCTCTCCACTGGTAGGTCCAGTTTTTATTGCAACTGACCTGATTCGATTGTCGAATAATATAGTTGCTTCACCAATGATAGATGCATATTCATGAAGTGAAGAATTTAGATGTACTAGGGCAACATGTCCTACAACATGAAAACCTGATGGAAGCTGTATTCCCTCAGGTAACTTATTCTTCAATTGTGCCTTGAGGAAATCACGATACCTCATAATGTATCACAATGGTTGATGAAATAGGATTTAGCAGTACATTCCTTCTGGGGCATCGCTACGTCCGTTTCCCCTTTCCTGTATTTTTGTTATTGCTTTTCTGAAATCTTCTTCAGTGACACAAACTCGTTTATCCCTAATTGCAAACATACCTGCTTCAGTACAGATACTTTTGATGTCTGCTCCAGTTCTATCCTTGGTTTCAGTAAGAAGACGACCAAAGTCAATATTGCCATCAATATTCATTCCACGAGTATGAATCTTGAAAATCTCTTTTCTACTATCTTCATCTGGTAATGGAAAGTCAATGATTCTATCAAATCGACCAGGTCTCAAAAGGGCAGGATCTAAGATATCAGGACGGTTTGTCGCACCTAAGACTGCTACCTGACCCCTAGTTTCGAATCCATCTAACTCACTCAGTAGCTGCATGAGTGTTCTTTGTACTTCTCTATCACCTGATGTTGCAATATCAAGTCTGTGAGACCCTACTGCATCAAGCTCGTCAACAAAGATGATTGCTGGAGCTTTTTCCTTTGCAAGCATGAATATTTCTCTAACAAGTCTTGCACCTTCACCAATGAATTTCTGTACCAATTCAGACCCAATCACTCGAATGAAGGTAGCATTTGTTTCATGTGCTACTGCTCGTGCACACAAGGTCTTGCCAGTACCTGGAAGCCCAGTCAATAATACCCCCTTCGGAGGCTCAATCCCAACCTGCTCGAACAATTCTGGTTCCAACAGAGGTAGTTCTACTGTTTCTCTAATTTCTAGTAGTTGTTGTCTGAGACCGCCGATATCCGCATATGAAACTTCGGGTGCTTCTTCAATTTCCATTGCTCTGATAATTGGGTCTCGTGAAGGTGGAAGTTCCTGAGTAATTGCAAATGATCTTTGGTTCAGAGCTACAAGTGCACCTGGCAGTAGTTTTTCCTTCTGTATTGATGATGCTACATGAACAACGAAATTTGGTCCTGTGGAGCTTTTCACTATAGCTCGACCATCCTCTAACATCTCAATAATAGATGCAGTTATGAGCGGGGATTGACGAAGTTTCTCCAATTCTGTCCTAAGAGTTTGAGTTTCTTTCTCAAGACGACTACGTTCAGCCTGAAGTATCTGTTTTTCAGTTTCTAATGCACGAAGGCGTCTTTCCAAGTGCCTAGTGTTTTGTGAATAGGCTGAATCATCAATGCTACCTTCATTCTTTGTGTCAGTAGTCCCTGGCAACAATTGGCACCTCAAGACATGGTTCTCTGATAACGATTTAAGGCTTGCTTTGGTGGTCATGACCGTTAAATTGTAAATTTCACACTCGGTAATCTTTATCTGTACCCACTCAGAATCTATCAATATAACGAGGGAATTTACCTTGCCTAGTTGTGAATTATGCGGTAGAAGCATGAAAGGTCGCGGTAGAAATGTCGTGATTGAAGGAGCATCAATGCTTGTCTGCCCTGAATGTGGATTTAAATTCGGACAATCTTCCAGTGAATCGGCTCAACAATCGTCGTCAACAAGACCTAGAACTTCTTGGACCGAATCTCCGGAACGACAAACAACTAGAAGAGATCATCAACCGTCTCGAGTATCAAAGCCACGACCTCAACGCAAACCTAGTAAATCGACTGGTGTACGACTTGATGATATGGAACTCATTGAAGATTACGCAAAGTCCATTCGCTCAGCGCGCCAAAAGAAGAATATGAGCCAAGATGAATTGGCACAACGAGTTGGAGAAAGCATTTCGACACTGAAATCCATAGAGTCCGGACGACAAAAACCAACTGAGAAAACTATCAGAGGTCTTGAACGTGAGCTGGAAATATCACTGTTAGAACCTCTTGGTACAGTTCCAATTAAAGTAGGTAAGACCCAATCCGGTACTGCGAAACCTACTCTTGGTGACAGAGTTATTGTAAAAAGGAAAATGTCTCAGAAAGCACGTCGTGAAAATGAACCGTAGAAAATTCACGTTATAATACTAGAATTATTGTTTGATTTACTTCGTGTCATTAATAGGTCTTATATAGAGTACAGTACTATATACTAGTATAACATTCCGACTGCGGACATTTTGACCGTGATATATAATATCGATATCAGTCGACTGGCTATCTATTACACTTTGGGTGATTTCATCAAATGGTTCATACTAACTTCAATCATGATCTCTTTCGTCTTGTAGTTGAAGAAATAGCAGGTAAAGAAGGCGTTGACGTTTCTACAGTTCTAGTAAATGCAGAAGAAACAACTGATGAAGAAATTGCTACAAAGACTGATCTCAAACTGAATATTGTTCGTCGAATTCTATACAAGCTCCATGATAATCACCTTGCATCATATCGCAGAATTCGTGATGTAAATACAGGATGGTTTCTTTACTACTGGAAAATTGACCCAAAGAAAGCTCAGGCTCTTGTTAATCGAAAGAAACGAATGGTATTGAATCTACTTGAGCAGAGACTCGAACATGAAAGCAATAATGATCTGTACTCTTGTGTAAATCGAGATTCTTCGCCGGTTCCATTCGAAGAAGCTATGAATTTGTCATTTAGATGTCCAACCTGCAATGGACAACTTGAGTTCGTTGACAATGCAAAAGCTATCTCATTTCTCAGGAAGCGTGTAGAAGAACTCAAAGCTGACTTAGAAGCGCTATCATAGACCAATACTTTTGATTTAATCTGTTTCTAACAAAAGGTACTTAGCAACCTGCATGAAGCAAATGAAAGAGGTTACCAATTGAAGTCAGTAATACTATTTTCAAGAGTATATGGAAAAAAACGGAAACACCTCCTTGACACAGTCAAGTCTGAAGTAACCTCAATGATAGATGAGTTGGATGTTCGTTTGGCGCGTTTTGGTACTGATAAGAACGGACATCTTTCACTTGGCTTTGATGGACAGGACTCAGAATTTGCAATTAACTACCTAGTCAAGAAATATGGTAAATCAATACGTGTAGAGAATGTGAAAGAAGGTGCTATTCTTCCAGGATACTTTTTGGAAGTGGGAAAAGTTGGATATGGTCTCTATGTAGATATTGCAGCGATTAGTACTAAACGAGTGGATGTCCTAATACCCCTTCACCGTATCCGTGACCAGTTTAGCATCAAGAAGCCACTACGAGCTATTGCAAAAACTCTGGTCTTTGTTGATAATCTTCCAGTTGATGTGAAAATAACAAGTGCTGATCGTAGAGCAAACAAGATTGAAGGTGAACTAGCAGAGAGTACTATAATCCGATTTGAGGAATGGATGCAAGATGACCATGAACGACTTCTAGTGTTTGGTGCTAATCAGGATATGATTGAAATCGCGCTTAGAAAGACAAGACACCTAGAAGATATCTACGAGTTTGAAGAACTTGGGAAATTTGAATATTCGTTACGTTGCAAAAGGAGTACTCGGGCATCGGGTATTGTCGCAGCAATCGGACCTAAACTTAGAGGTGTTCCTATGCATCTTTTCATTCCGAAGGAGATTGAGGCGAGTCTGAATGCCTAGGCTTGATGTCTGGTTAGTTGAGAATGGCTATTATTCATCCCGACAAGTAGCTAAGAGGGCTATCAAAGAAGGTATGGTCAAGGTTGATGGAATGCAGTGTAAGCCCTCTAAGCAAGTAAGTGGAAAAGAAGAGATCAAGGTTTCAGTAGAATATGCAGACAAACCAATGGGTTATCATAAATTGAAAGAAATAGATAAACTGTTAGAGGGTAATCTCGTAACTCTTCCATGTATTGCACTTGATATTGGTAGTTCCGCAGGCGGTTTTCTTGCATACCTCAATGACAAAGGAGCAACTGCAATTGGCATTGAAGTTACTCGAAGGTTTTCAGAAAACCTTACCAGATTGGCGGAGGCTCATCCTCTAATTTCAGTAATCTTCGATGATGCATTCATAATTGATCCCACAATTGTAGTTAATGATGGCGGTCTCGACCTCCTTCTTGTTGATGTCACTACGGAGATAGAGGGAACTCTGAATCTAATTTCGCGTTTCTCCAGTCTATTGAAAAAGGGCGGTCGCCTAGTCGCAGCCTTCAAGACAGGCAATCGGGATATTGTATTACAGTTATTAAACTCAGTCACTGGTCTGGGTTTCGCAGATGTTCAGAGTATCTATCTGGATGATTCTCGCCAAGAAGCACACATCACTGGATGTTACAGGTAAACAACTTTTTAATAGAATATAGAGAGCCTCATCTCAGGGCCGCTAGTCTAGCCCGGCTATGATGTCTCGCTTACACCGAGAATCCGAACGAGCCTTGAACTCTTTGGAATCGAAGGTCGCTGGTTCAAATCCGGCGCGGCCCACCATCTTCCCAGACACCTACAAAATGGATAGACAAGTCACTGCTGACCGGTTAACATTGCGGGAGTAGCCAAGCCAGGTCAAAGGCGGCGGACTTAAGATCACATGAAATTACGGGGTCATGAGAGAAGCTATCCGCTCTCGTAGGAGTCCACGGGTTCGAAAGAGCTCAGAGATTTTCTCTGATTCCGAGTCGCCCGTCTCCCGCACCACATCTCTGTTTGAGACCATACACTAATCACTAAAACTACAATTGGAAGCTTTCTACATTATGCAACTCGAAGCACTAATCGAATCCATCGGCTTAATTGTCTTGATGGAATTAGGTGACAAAACTATGCTCACCACTATGTGTCTGAGTGCTCAATATCGTCGACCCAAATTGGTGCTTCTTGCGACTATGGTTGCTCTTGCTTCTTCTTCAGTTATTGCAGTCATCATTGGATTCATTCTATCTGTTACATTACCAGTGGAAATCATAACCTATATGTCTGGATTTTTGTTCCTTATTCTGGGAATTTTCACACTAGTCAAATCAGATTCAGAAACAGTCGATACATGTGATAATCCCGGAACACTTTTCGGAATGTTCTCTATTGTACTACTATCTGAGCTTGGTGATAAAAGCCAGATAGCTACACTTGCCCTTGCGGCTCAATCACCTTACCCAATCATGATATTCCTCGGAGCTATCATTGGTTTCTTCATTGTGAACTCAATTGGATCCTTCACAGGTACCAATATTGCAGAACGAATTCCGATTAAAACTGTAAAACGTGTGGTCGGAATCATCTTCATACTCTTTGGAATATTGGTCATCTTCAGAATTCTGTAGATTCAACTATCTGACAAAGCCTTTATGACAGAGGTTTCATCTTTGAATCATAACTCGAAGGTGAAGAATTCATTGAGTCTAGATGATTCGGGCTATAGCGGTCTGGTTCTGGAGAAGCTATCTCTGTCAAAGATACAGGTTGGTGATACAATCAGTATTACGAAGGATGGAGAAGAATTCACTGGGGTGCTCATGCCTCGGAGTCAGGTTGGGAGTGATGCCGCTCATATCATTATCAAACTTAATAGTGGTTACAACATTGGGCTTCGGTTGAATCGAGGAACTATAATTCATAGAATAAAACCTGGTACACGAAAACGACCTACGCAAATGGAAGAATCTGGTGAGAAGAAGGACTTACCTCGAGTTTCTATTCTGAGTACAGGAGGTACTATTGCCAGCAAAGTCGATTATCGTACTGGTGCTGTAAATCCTGCACTTTCTGCGCAAGATCTCTATGACACAGTTCCCGAACTCAAGAATTATGCAAATGTTCATGCAAAAGTGATTATGAGCGTACTTTCCGAAAACATTACGCCTGCTGATTGGACTAAAATTGCCAGCAAAGTTGCTTCTGAGATAAAAACAGGAACTGATGGAGTTGTAATCGCCCATGGTACCGATACATTGGCTTTCACTTCAGCAGCCCTCTCTTTTGCACTTCAAAACCTCCCAGTCCCTGTTGTTCTTGTAGGGTCTCAGAGATCATCTGACCGTCCATCATCAGATGCTGCGATGAATCTTATAGGTGCTGTAACCTTGGCAACAAAGGCCGATGCCGCTGAAGTCATGATTCTTATGCATGCAGAAACTGGAGATAGCTATCTTCATGCGCATAGAGGGACAAAAGTTCGAAAATTACATACCAGCAGGCGAGATGCTTTTCAATCTGTTAATGAACATCCATTATTCCAAATAGATGAAGATTCTGTAAAAGAACTACATCCTCCATTACAACGGAGAAACCTCGACCGGAAACTTAAGATGAAGGCTAAATTTGAGGAAAAAGTTGCTCTTTTGAAAACATTTCCTGGAATTGATGGGA
>CAZMBV010000034.1:2094-17950 GCA_964564335.1 uncultured archaeon | reverse complement strand
TACTTGTGATATTTGACTTGTATACACCCAATTCATCACGAAAACCATCATAGCTCGTAATCGAATAGACTTTCTCGAATAATTTACCTCTCTCATTCATTGCTTCGATAAATGAGCATACAATTTCCGATTTACCTCTGTAATAATTTATCAAATCTGATGCAAATTTAGGATAATCTACAACATGAGCATCAAGAAAGAGGATGCCTAACATCAGATGTTCTACATCGTCTACAAATTCAAATCGTTTGATTGCTTCCCGAAACGCACGAGAATAATCTGCTGGAATCTTTCCACCTGATATGTAGCCAACTAGTATCCTTGCTATATCTGTGAACGGATAATCATCAGGGAGTTGAGTAGATCTATCTATCAATTCCGCTAAGGCTGGTGATACAGATTTCGTCATAGAGTGGGTCAATGCTCCCATTTTGATGCTGAATACTCCCGCAAGTGCCCCCTCTATTCCCATAGCTATTGCACATGCACGATCGAATTCACCTTGAAGAGCATACTCTAGAGCTTCTTCAAGAGAACCGCTTACTTCTGACTTGAACTTACTCCATTTCTTAATTTGCTCAGATCTTGTAAGTAGTATTTCTACTTCCCCTATTGTCTTTGACAGTTTGTTATCATTTTTCATTGCCTTAACTATAGGCTCCCAAACCATCGCCAGAGTTTCTGGGAATCCTGTTTCAATATGGTCTCTTACATAGGTTTCAACAATCTCATCGATGATACGTATGTGATCATCATTTACAACTCCATTTGCTGTGGCAATATCAGATTCATCAACCGCATCAGAAATAACTCTGAGAAGACTATCCATGTATTCCTCTGCTTTACTAACAAGTGCAACAATCGTGTAACCTTTGTGTGATTCAGTAACGATTAGTGTATTATCCTGAAAACCAAGTTTCCTGACTTCTCCACTACCCATGACGTTACTTAGTGCTTTTGCTGCTTCTATAAGTGGGCCAAGAATAAGCTCCCCCTCGGCATCCATCGAGCTCTTGACCTTTATTGGAACTCCACCATGGGTAAGGACACCAATCAGTCTGATCATTTAGGGATTCCTCGATGCTCTCTTTATGCTAAATCTTGGAGAAAAAGATTATGTGTATTGTTTGAATGGTTACTTACTTTTTCGAGTTCTTCTATCCATAAAGAAGTATATCACAACTGAGATGATAATTACTGATACACTCATTCCGAGAGAAAGTATTCCGAGAAAAACAATGCTAGGTATGACTATTATACTGAATGAACTGGCATTCAAACTCATTTGTATTGTATCATTTTCATTTGCTTCTACATTTTCTTCTATAGTAATTCCTGAAATCCTATCCGTGTATGATATTATGTAGTGACTACCACCAGTGATAACAAAATCTCCACTTTCAATCTCAATGGTAGTAGGACCCGTAGCATTCACCATCATCTCAATTTGGGAATTATCGTATCTATCTACAGTAGATTCCCAGAAATGCTTACTTTCCAATCGAATCCCTGTTTCTTCAACATCTCCAATATCAAATATGGTCGCTAAGGTAGTAGCACATTCCCATCTTCCAAGTTCATCAAGATTATACAAAGGCTCATTGGAGTTAGCCCTCTCGTTTATGATATTAGCATCCCCAGCTAGAAGGTTTCGAGAAAGAACTGTGATAATGGTACCACCTGCCGCAGGGTCATAGCTATGTTCATCATCGAAACCGAATGGGGTTAGATATTCGTTTTCGGGTCGATGGAACAGAGTAAAACTTACCTTACCTGTTGAATCAAACTGTGGCTCGGAGGATAAGACATACCAGTTTGTGGTATTGATGAATTTCACTGAATCATTTCTATATAGTGAGAATAACAATAATGCATCCCAAGTCCAATCGTGTCTTAGGTGATTAGATAGGATATCCGTTCCTTCATGAACTACGATATTCTGTGAGAATTCCCATGGACAGAAACCCGAATAGCTCTGATTGATTGCTTCCGCATATGTATCCAGAAGAATTTCACTATTGATTTTTCTAGAATGATTATACAATTGAGAAGACGCAATTTCCGTGATGACGCTAGGTTTGTGCAATGCCCCTCCGGGATTGAGCATACTATCATCAGAGTAATGACATAATGCGATATAATCCGTCATACTTTGCAATCTTTCATCATAATTAGGTGGAACCAATCCGGTAGCCCACCAATCCGCATCATAATCTAGAGGCCAACCATCACTGATCGTAACAAAGTGGTCTTCATTTACAGATCTAATCCCTTCTGCGACAGATGCGAGAAAATTGAAGAGCAAAGTAGAATCAATCACTAGACCAAATCCAGTTGTGGAGTCAGAGAGATATTCTGTGAATCTTGAAAACCCACCAACGAGTTCCCAAGTATGAATAACATTGCTTGTTCTATAATACTCTGCAAAACCAGTCATTGCTTGACCTAGATTGAAGAGTGCTGATGGATTCATTTCAGATGTTTCATTGAACATCAGGAAATATTTCATGAGAGATGGATGCTCTGAATATGACCACAAAGGTCCAAGAAACGAAATAGTCAGAATCATTCCTCGATTCTTTACTTCCTCTAGGAATGTGTTGAATGCATTGATGACTGATGCATTTAGCCCATTACTTCCAAATTCATCATTCCAGTTCAGAAACTGGAATATTAACGCTGAGATTTTCAGATGTCGAACACCCATTTTCTGTAGAGCATATAAATCCGCTCGTACAATATCAAGATCAAATCCATACTTGAACCAATATGGTGTTACATCTTCTTCTACTACTGTGTCGTTATTAAGAGTGAACTGAACTTTCTGGGTACTTGTATACCAAGCCATATTGATTCCACGCATTAGAAGGTCCGCCGCAGCAAGCGGAGCAACTGACATTTTCGGTTCATGTATATCTGGAATTCCTGAAGAAATGTAAGGTTGAATGGGGTCCACAATAGTAGGTGAAGTGCAGACGATTGGTGTTGCTCCAATCAACCATACGATTGGGATTACCCACGCAACACTCAATGGACCTATAGATACAGTTGAACTCGGGAATTGTAGTTGACACATATACTTCGGCCCTCCGTGGTTTTACCTGAAACATATAGGAGTTAATAGTTTTGGCTCAAATCCTTTTCAGATATAATACGGGACTCTTAAATATTGCAAGTAAACCAATAATATATTCTACAATTCCGTAGGTGATATCAATGTGCGAGTGGTGCTTCAAACATGGCGACGGCGGCAAGTGGTACAATAATGCAAGACTCTATAGAAACGAGCTGGCTGATGAGTACAACTGCAGTGAATACCTCGAAGAACAATGGAAGAACATGGAAACTCTATTTATCCGCAAAATCATGGGATTCAATTCTATCGGTTTGGGATATAAGATGAAGATGCCAATCATTGGCAAAGTTATTCGCAAAGTGGTTGAAGGTCAAATCCATAGTGAGAAGAAGAATAGAAATCCCGTTCGGGCTGATGGACACTTTGGTCAAGTTCTCCCCCTTGAGGATGCACAGCACATCATTGGAAACCTAGCTGCTGAACCTATTATCAAGAACTACTGCGTCTGTAGATGGATGCAGCGAGGAGTAAAGGACGCAGTCTGTATCAACTTTGGTCAACTTTCAGAAGTTATCGAAAAACATACTCGATATATCCCGGAGGGTGTCAAGTACAAACTTGACCGTGAAGAAGCAATTCAGGCACTTCAGGAGCAAAATGAGAAAGGATACATCGCATCAGTGTGGTTCCAACCTGTCCCATACATTAATGCTATCTGCTCATGTGAAACTCCTGAATGCGGTGGTCTTAGGCTAAGAAATGATTTCGATTTAAGAACAGTATACAAGGGTGAATATGTTATCGATATTGACATAGATAATTGTCAAGGCTGTAAATCCTGTGTTTCTATGTGTCAATTCAATGCACTGCGTTATCTTCCATCCATAAAACGCGTCATTGTAGACCTAGACAAGTGTTTCGGGTGTGGTGTCTGTAGACATGCTTGCAAACATGATGCGCTCAATCTAGTTCCAAGAGAGGATGTACCAGGCCAAGCAGGAAAATACTGAGGCGGTCAAAATGGTAAAGAAAACAAAAATCATGGTTGACCATTCCAAATGTCATACAGGAGCAAGTACTGACCCTCGTGACTGCAGGAAGTGCCTATTCGTCTGCGACCCTGCAGTATTTCTAATGCACCCTACCCTTGAAGATCATCCCGATCCCCACAATCCTGAGATTTGGAGAATTGATCCAATCTGGCTATCAAAGTGCACTGGTTGCATGAAGTGTGTAGAAGTCTGTCCTGAACAAGCAATTACTGTTGTTCCTGGGGTTACGCTTCATGAGATGAAGGCACGTTAAGTGTAGTTATTGGTCTTGACTGAAGAATTACAAGTAATCCATCTGGACGAATACACCATTCGATATCCTGAGGAGATTCCATACCACTCTCAATTTTCATTCCAACTTCTGCAATATCAAACAAAGTTTTGTCATCCAGAGTAAATTCCGATTGTTTGTGTCTTGGAGTTGGTATTAGAGCTGGTTGATTTATCTCCAGTTTAGATGTGAATTCCTTCCCCCCTAATTCTCGTTGAATTACACTTAATGGAGTCTTTGCAAGAATATAGGTATCAGGAACTATCTTTCCTGATACTAATGAATCACCGAAACCCCAAGTTGCATTGATTAACATTTCTTCTGTACTATTATTGACGACGTTGGCTGTAAACATCACACCTGAGATGTTCACTGGCATCATTTCCTGGACGACTACTGCCATCTTCGCCTGCTTCAAGGGAATCCCTTTGGTTTTCAAATAGATGACTGCGCGTTCTGAAAACGCAGATTGCCATACTTTCTTTACAGATTCAAGAATACCTTCTTCATTCATTATACAGAGATAGCTTTCTGCTTGTCCGGCAAACGAGATATCACTACGGTCTTCGATTGTTGCCGAAGAACGTACTGCGAAACCAAATTCACTATTTTCTTGGAGGTAGTCGAAGCTTTGAGAAATCTCAGATTCTAACTCTTCTGGAATTTTGTATTTCCCTATAGCCTCCTGTAAATTTGCTGAAATCTCTAATAACTCTTCAAAATCATCAGAACAGTCTGCTTTTTCTATTAGATCGATTAGATTGTCATTGTTATCTACCATCCGTGAAAATGCAGTGCTAGAAATAGAAAGACTTCTTGGAACATGAAAACCTAGGGTGGCTAACCTAGCAAGATTTGCTGCTTTTCCTCCATGAATCTCAACCTCTTCTGGTTGAATATCATCAAGAGTGTGAACTAACTTCAACTAATCACTCACTCCGATACCAAGAGCACACCTGTCATCCCATCTTCAGGTTTAATTATCACATGTTTTCTATCCAGACTCTCAGGCTTATCTATCTTAGTTCCCATCAGTGCAGGTATCTCAAACTCTCTCGTAACTATTGCGAGATGTGATCCCAGAGCTCCAGTTATGCAAACCACTCCGGCAAGTCTCGATAGAATTGGAGCTAAGAAAGTTGTGCCGCCATCATTCACGAGGACAATCTTTCCATCTGCTCCTTCTTTCATGAGCTGGATTACCTCTTTCATTGTGCTAATGTATCTGAGTTCTCCCTCAGCTGATAATTTCAGAGAGATGAGACCTCGTGCAATCTCTTTCAATGTGGTATTCTTCCTCAGACTTCCCGCGAGGATAATTCAGCTTGTAATAAGCTTCACGGCTATTTCTGAAACCCTTAATACTCCCTATTTCATGATGCATGGTTTACATCAAACCAAACATTGGAGCTACAACAATGGACACCAGCGAAACAAATAGGATGATCAAACACATCTCTGATACTTTCTCAGATATTCTAGCGGAACGAGGACTATTGGAGTCTGAGATATTCCCAACAAATGAGTACATCTCAGTATCTTGCTACCATACGTATGACCACCTCTATGAAGTCATGAAAGAGGTCTGGTCTAAAGTCTCGCCAGAAGATTTAGCTAAACAGAGTAAGACGCTCCTATCTGAAGTTCATGCACTCTCCATCACCTATCTTTGGCTTTACTATTCACTTGGAAGAATGGGAATTGTCTTTGAAAAGTGTGAAAGTGATCCAAAGAAAGAGGATGAAGAGAAACGAAACCAATGGAAGTGGATGTTGGAACAATGGTATAAACTCGGAACGAACTATTTCAATACAGGAGAACCAACTGTTGCGGCATCTGGTGGGAAGAATCTAGCATTTGGAGAAGATACTTTGAGCTGGTTGAAAGATCATCTTGAACCAGTTGACGCAGAGCAAGTGAAGCAGCTGCGTCGAAGCCTTGGCCAGATCGAACTCTATGCATTCATGGATGAATGTGAAGCACGAGCTAAGCTGATAGATCATGGGCCATATCATATCTCGGATGATGAAATTCTTGTAGCTTCTGAATTCACGAGGTTGCACGATGGGCAGGGCGATTTGTGGCTTCCTTGGTCTGATACTGAGGCAAAGCTACCCTCCGATAAATTAGGTGTGGCTATGACCATTAAAGGAGCAAATGCCACATTCGATGATATTGGTACGATGACTATTGAGCCTGGCGATTATTCAGGACTAGTCACTAGTGTTGCAGCGTATACTGAAAGAGGTAACAAAATCGTACCTTTGGGGCTTGATGAGCTACCAGCCTACGCAGAAGCTGCAGAAGCCGCTCTCTCAGAACTCTATATGAAGTTCGCAGAATGGGATAAGAAGAAACTCATGCTTGCTGGAGCAGTGGCCTACTGGAGAGGATTTGTCCGATATACTGATAGAGTAGGAATCACGGACAAATTCGATTGGACCATATCTCAATCTGTAATCGATGAGTATGTTCCCTTCTTCATGGAAAATGATGCTGATCCTGCATTCATTCGATTCGGTCGATTTGATGATGAGATGGAAGAAGACCCAACTCTTTTCCTCCTACCAGAATAGCGGTGATAAAGATTGAAGGGAAGTCCACAACTCACTGAAACAGACGAGTACGCTCATACTGCAGATGAAGAACCTGATTGGCGAGAGAGTTACTACTTCAATTGGGTCGACCTAGAAACTGGAATATCTGGTTTCTCCACTATTGGTCTACTTCCAAATACCAAGAAGAGAGAATTTGTCTTTGCACTCTTCCATGGCTATGAACGTGAGGTCTATTTTCAAGAACCCATAGGATCATTCTCTGATGATTTTTCGGAATCTCTTACAGATGGTACTTTGACCTACAAGCTGATTGAACCATTGAAGGAGTGGCAGATTATCTACAATGGGGATAAACTCAAGGCTGACATTCATTGGCCAGCCAGATTTCCTGCTTATGATTTTGGAAGCGGAAGTGGTACTTCTTGGGCTGGGCACTTTGAGCAATCTGGAGCTCCCTATGGTACTGTAGAATTTCCAGATGGAACGACTGTGAATATCAAAGGATATGGCGAACGCGATAAGAGCTGGGGGTCGCGAAATTGGTACATAGAAAGTTGGTTTGCCCTCCACGCTCAGTTCGATGATGTTTCTATAGGTCTCCGTCGTGATGAAGTCAAGGGTGTAGCTCACTCATCAGGAGGAATCAGCAAAATAGATGGCCATGAACCAATCGATGTTGTCCACGTTGCAACAGAAACTCATCCCGAGTTTGGTGTACCAGTAGGCTCAAAGACAAGAATCATCGGAACTGATGGGAGTGAATACAACATCAGATCCAAATTGATTACTCCCAAGAGTTTTGTTCGATTTGAACGAGAATTTCCTGGAGGTCGTACAGAGCTTTACGAGGGTATGGCAGTTCATACCTGTAAGGAACTGGAAATTACTGGTACAGGTCTCATCGAATGGTTATTCACGCATCCTGAGAAAAAGAAGTAGGAACGGGTCATTATAGACCCGTCACCTTTCATAGGGTTTATCCTCTAAATGATAGAATTGATGCAAGAAGCCATGCACATAGTAATGCATTGACCATAGCACCAAGCCAACGATTACCAGTCACACGATATGCAAACATGGTAATCACAGTACAGATTGCAAACCAAGGAGTGAATGCATAGAAGAACAACCAAGAGTATCCGATCATTCCAGGTACTAGAGGTGCTCCTGCGAGGAACCCACCCACAAATTCGAACAATACCAGAGCCAGATATGGAATTGTCTTGATGAACACTGCTTTCACAGTGACATTCATCTGACTCTTGAACCATGTTCCTGAACTTCTCTGTAACATTGGACCTGTAAGCCAAGCTCCTTCTACTATGAAGTACAATAGGAATACTACAAAGTAGAGAGGTACAATCATGGCTTGCCATGCAGTAAGATCATGTAATCCTGGTAGGAAACAGCGCAAGTCTACAACGAACCCAATGTCTGCTAAGAGTGTAAGTACATACATCCATGCGAAGATAACGAGGGATAAGATGAGTGTCTTAATCCATGTAAGATAGTTTTTACCTTCTCCGAATCCAAGTAATCCTCCCATTGTTAGATCAGGTGAGTTTGACTGTCCCTTTCTTCTGAAACGCAGAATTAGGACGAGTACCAAGAGGGCAACGAGAGCACTTCCAATCATCCACAACATAACCGGTATTCCATTATATTGCGGGAAGGGGACGATGTATGATACAAGTGTTCCAACTAAGAGAAAGGGGAAGAAGGTTCCCGCACCAATTATTGCATAGATTATTCCATTTGTTAATAGTGGCTTTGTACCTCCTGCATGTTCATCAGACGGTATTCCTTTCACATCTGCAAATAGAGGAATTCCAAGTAGAATTGTTATCATTGGAAATATCGTTAGTAGTGCTCCCATTAGTCCCATGAGACCACCAATCAACCAGAGGGAAAAGATGAGGTTAGTACTTGCTATCCAGTGTTCATCCTCAACTCCACCTTTCAGGCTGTTCTTCATCCACTCAACGCTTTCACTTACAATAACTGGATCAATTGTTTCAAACAGATGATTTGTGCTGGGAAATATAGCTCTTCTAGCAGTGTTGTTTGCAAAATCTCCGTAAGTTGTGTTAGGAACAACTCCTGTTACATTAAAGTAAGAATCTAACAGTGTGTAATTATGAGGATAGCTAGAGAGTGAATCAAAGTTACCTGTTGCTACTAGAGTATTTGGAATATACGGTGCAGATGAACTAAATCCAGACCCAACAAGAACCAGTGCTCTTACATTGACAGTGGAATCCTCCATTGCACTCCATGCAATTCCGCCTCCCATGCTGTGCCCTATTAATCCAATCTGGGTGCTATCAACATAATCCAAAGCTGCTATGTAGTCAAGTGCTGCAGCACCACTTCCAGTGCCCGGCTCAGAGTTTCCGTGCCCATTTGCATCTATTGTAAGTACAACAAATCCACGTCTTGCAAGTTCAATCCCAAATGCCATCAACCACTCCTTGTTCTGAAGGGATCCATGAATGACAACCACTCCTGGAAGTGGGTCTGCATTAGTGGCGTAGGTCGGACGTTGAAGGGTACTATGAATCAATGAACCATCTGCCGCCTGAAAATCGACCTCAGTTACGATAACGGTTCCAAAGCTTGCCTGAGTCCCTGCAGCCAGAGTAACTCCCGATAGCATAACAATCAAACCGAGAATCAGTACTAAATATCGTCGTCTAAGCATCATTGAGGGTTTTCTCCTCGTATCTAAGAAGGGCTGTCTATTTCTCTCAGTCTTTTATTTCTCACTATATATAGAAAATTAACAAAATCCATATCACTGAACTGTAATTGTGAAGAAAAATGCCTGACTGGGATAAAATATTCAAAGAAAAGGGGTATGTTTTCGTTGACCCTCATCAGGATATGTCCAGATTAGTTACGCTATTTCATACTCATGGAGTAAGAAGAATCCTTGATCTTGGATGTGGTACAGGAAGACATCTTGCATTCTTATCTCAAGTAGGGTTTGAAGTTTCCGGATTTGACTCCTCGAGTACCGCACTGGAATTAGCGATGAAATGGCTGAAGGAGGAAGGGCTTATAGCAGATGTACATCTTGGTAGAATGGAAGAACCATTTCCGTATCATGATGGATTTTTCGATGCTGTGGTTTCCATTCAGGTCATTCATCATAATTTGATGAATGATATCCTTGCAACAATTAGTGAAATTGAGCGAGTCTTAAAGATTGGAGGGTACATTTTCATCACTGTACCAACTCTTGGCCCTAAACCTGAGAAGGCTGAAGATGACTGGAAGCTTCATCAGATTGAGAAGGGAACGTTCATCCCACAGAGTGGACCTGAGAGTGGAATTCCCCATCATTACTTCACCGAAGATGAATTGCATAAGGTTTTCATAAATTTCCAAATACTAGAGATGTATGTGGATGATACCAATCATAGATGTGTTTTAGCAACGAAAAAATCCTAAATTTGGTCATCCAATCCGAATGTCGGAAAAATGAGTTCCTTGACCTTGCTAATTGATTCATTCACAACCCGATGAATCTTGGGATATTGCTCATATGGCACTCTTAAGGGTCTGCTCGTCCATCCACCTCTTTTGACTTCAAAACCATGTTTTTGGCATAGTCTTATCCACTCGCCTGGAATTATCGGTGGCAACGCAATGTCCGCGATGTCTGCCAGTATAATTGTCCAGATTTTTGCTGCAGCTACTGAATTGTATCCTCCACCACCGACAACAACTAATTTTCTAGTTCCTAAGTGGACAAGTTGACGGACAGTCTTCGACAATCGTTGATAGGTGTCATATGTTAGCATTAGGTCAGTCAAAGGATCATTCATGTATGCATCTGCGCCTACTTCCCAAAATACAAAGTCTGGTTTGTAGGCTAACCAAATTGGCACAACTACATCCTCAAATGCTCTCCACCATTCAACATCATCTGTTAGAGGTGGTAGCGGAATATTGACTGAATAGCCCTTACCCTCACCAATTCCAACTTCCTCAGGCCTTCCGCTTCCAGGATAGAATCCCATACTGAGCTCATGAAGTGAAATAGTCAATACATTAGGATCGCTGTAGAATGCACTCTGTGTTCCATCACCATGATGCGCATCTGTATCAAGGTAGAGTACTTTCTTTCCGGGATACTTTTGTTGGTATTTCTTTATTGCAACAACGCAGTCATTATAGTAACAAAAACCCGATGCTTGGCTCTCTGTTGCATGATGAAGACCTCCAAAGAAAGACACAGCATCTTCGAAATTGCCAGCAGCTACCCCCATCATAGCGTCAATTGTAGCTCCCACAATGTAACTTGCATATTTGTCAACACCCGAGAAAATTGGGCATTCATCAGTGTCTAGACCAAAACGTGCAGAAAATGCAGTACCTGTATTTCCAAAAAGCTCCAAAGTTTCTATATATGCAAGGTCATGATACAAAAGAAGTTCTTCACGTGTAGCTAGCCTCATGGGTTGAATCGATATTCGAGGATTTTCTAACATTCCTGTCATTACAGGTAGGTTCCATGTGACTTCTAGACGTGCCCGATTCCAAAATGGATTTGGGACTGCTCTCATTCTATCTAGCTCATCAATTCCGTCCAGATTGAGAATGACCTCGGGATCAAATAGAGCAGTTAACTCGGACAACTGTCTTCCTCCATTTTGAAGTACACTTCGAACATGGAAATACTACCACTCTTATGTTTGCTGGCGACATATCAAACTGTTCTCTTCGAAAACCTCATTATAGTCAATGAGCGTTATAGAGCTGCTATGTCTAAGTTTGATTTACTAAAGGAAACCCTACTAGGAAACCTCGGAGACCATATCCCATTCTCAGTATGGAAACATCATCCGAACATAGATAGAACTCCTGAAGGTCTAGCTGAAGCTGAAATTGAATTTCATAAAAAGATAGATCATGACCTTCTCAAAATCTCATTTTTCGGTCATTATCCATGCATAGATTTTGGTTGTACTGCAGAGTATGATGGAGAAATCACCGGATCAACGTCCCTGACTTCATTTCCCATCGAAGATGCAACAGGGTGGGAGGTTCTAGAACCTGTTGATGTGAGTACTGGTGAATTTGGAAATCAAATCCGCGCAGTGGAACTCATCAAAAAGTACGCACATGGAATTGTTCCGACCATGGCTACAGTGTTCGATGCTCCTATGGTCGCTGATAGACTGTGCGGTCGTGAGCTCATCAGGTATCTTGATGAAAGTCCAGAAATTCTGAGAAGTGCGCTGGACCTGATTACAGATGTAATGGTTGACTTTGCACGAGCTACACTCGAAGCTGGAGCCGATGGTATATTTCTTGCATCACAACACTCCACTCACTCAGCTATATCTGATGAATACTACAAGGAATTCATCTACCCTTATGATTTGAAGCTAGTATCCCGATTACGTGGAAAAGCCAAATTCATTATGATTCACCTTCACGCACGGGAAGAGAATGAAGAGATTCGTTTTGACAAGATTGCCAACACACCTGGAGTCGATGGCATCAACTGGGAGGATCAAAGCTCTGCACTCTCTTTGGCTGAGGGGAAAAAACAGGCACGAATTACTGCACTTGGAGGCATTGACCATAATGGTATTCTTAGGACAGGAACTCCAGATGACGCTCAAGAACAGGTCAAAAGGGCTGTCAAAGATGCAGGACTCAAACGGCTCATTGTTGCTCCGGGTTGTGTAGTGACTGTTGATACTCCTCCTGAAAACTTGATTGCTGTAAGGGATGCAGTTCGCGAGATTGATCCTTACGGTGATGTATAGGAGTTACATAAATGACAAAGAATGCCGAGGTTGCTAACATACTGAAAGAGATAGGTCTCCTATTACAGGTTGAAGGGAAGGATAAATTCAAATTTCTCGCCTATCTTCGAGGCGTTCGGTCAATAACCTCTCTAGGTGAGGATATCACCTCGATTGCAGAGCGTGGTGAATTGACCAAGATTCAGGGAATTGGAAAAGGATTAGCTGAGGCCATAACTAGCTATCTTGAAACGGGTGAAGTAGAATTACTCACTAAACTTAGAACACGTGTTCCAGTAAAGGTCATGGAACTTGAAGCAATTCCTGGAGTTGGACCAAAGACAATCAAATTGGTTTACGAAAAACTTGGAATAACCGACCTTGAAGGACTAGAGCGAGCTGCGCTTGAAGGGAAACTTTCTGGGCTTCCCGGACTTGGACAAAAGACTGAGGAACAAATACTCTCAGGGATTGGAATCGTAAAGAGTGGTCTTGATCGGACGATACTTGCTGAAGCTCTTTCAATTGCTGCTGGTATTGAAGATGAATTGAGAAAGATATCAGGAATCCACCAACTTGTTATTGCTGGGTCTGCTCGTAGACGTAGGGAAACTATTGGGGATATCGATATACTAGTAGATGCATCAGATTCAAAGCTGGTTATGGACACTTTTGTAGGTCATAGTGATGTTTCTACTATTACTGCACATGGTGATACCAAATCTTCAGTTAGATTGACTGGAGGTCTACAGATTGATTTACGGATATTGCCAACAGATAGTTTTGGAGCTGGATTACAATACTTCACCGGAAGTGTGGATCACAATGTTCGCTTGCGAGCGATTGCAAAGAAGAAGGGTCTCACCTTGAATGAATATGGACTCTTCAAGGATGAAAAGAAAATAGCAGGAGAAGACGAAGAGGGAATCTACAATGCACTCGGTCTAGCTATGATTGAACCAGAGCTTCGGGAGGATAAAGGCGAAATTGAAGCGGCGCAAACTGGTGAACTTCCTGCCCTCATTACAGTGGATGATATTCGTGGAGACCTCCATAGTCATACTGATCAATCTGATGGTCGGAATACTATTGAAGAGATGCTCGATGCTGCAGAAACTAAAGGATATGCCTACTATTGCGTTTCAGACCATACCCAGAGTCTGACAATAGCCAATGGACTTGATGAAGAACGATTACTCAAACGCATTGAAGAAATTGATGAATTGAATGCATCAGGTCACTGGAAGATGAAGATACTGAAGGGTGCTGAGGTTGATATTCTTGAAAAAGGTACGCTTGACATAGAAGATGATGTTCTTTCGCAACTAGATGTAGTGACAGTATCAGTGCACAGTCGTATGAAAGAAGATAGGAAAACAATGACTGAACGAGTATGTCATGCTATTGAGAATAAACATGTACACATTCTTGGACATCCTACGGGGCGGCTTATTCTAAAACGACCAGAGTTCGAGATTGACCTTGAAACAGTGTTTGAAACTGCTGCAAAACATAGTGTTGTGATGGAACTGAATGCACATCCAAAACGACTTGATTTGAATGCGGGAAATCTAAGAGCTGCAAAACGAGCTGGGCTCAAAGTAGCAATCAATACTGATGCTCATACAATGTCGGAGCTTGATAACATGCGATTTGGTATCTATGAAGCTCGGCGTGGCTGGGTAACCACAGAAGATGTCGTCAATACATTCCCGCTCAAGAAAATGTTAGGACTGCTAAAGAAATAATGGTGCCGAGAATGGGATTCGAGCTTGTGTTTTGTATATTTTCAGCTAGGCGTAAAATGTAAGAGGAAATGTAGCAAATGATATCCTGTGGTGGGTCATGGAAGATTCACAAGCAAAAAGAGGTTGGATTTCTAAGAACAGAAAATCAATTGCTGCAATTATATTACTCATTATGATACCACAATTTGTGGTATATACAATCAATCTTGCAAATAACATATATCGTGATGCTCACCCCGAGCTTGATCCGTACTATGAACCTGAATACAACCTTACAGTCTGGATAGCCCCAGAGGATGAAGAATTCATTCTACATGTAGACATTTATGCTTCAGAGCAGGATGCCTACTCAAGGGTCAATAGATATCATGGTTTGGAAATTCGTGTAGAGCCATTTGACAATGAGAAAAACGATTTTCATCTGTACACAGTACCTGAAGGTCTGTCAAACGTCTGGGTGAAGGTCTACTTTGATTATGATACTCAAGAGCCTTTCATCATTCTCAGATTAGACATGGGACAACAGCTAACTACAACATTACTCAATCGTGAGATTAGTCTATTATTGGAACTCTTGTAGGACGATGAGGGTTAGCTAGAAAGAGAATGGTGCCGAGAATGGGATTCTTAGGCCAGAAGTTGGAAATCACCTATTCTTTCTTCCTGAAAATGCTGATGCAATATCCTCCCAGGACATATATAACCAATCCATTGCCCAATGTACATAGCGATGATGCTTATTACATACCGGGACCCATTCATCTCTGTTTAGATTCTGTAATTCCTCTATACCCCATATGTCTCTTTGCTCATGGGATTCTCCATCCTTTCTATGAATCAACAATTTTTTATCTTCTGGAATTTGTCCACAGAAGAAGCAATCCTCTCCGAAGATATCTCTACGCATTTCCTGTGCTTCTTTACTAATAGCAGCATACTTTGATTCTTCTTTTTCCAATTTGTTTTCCAAACTTTTTTCATCTTTTAGATTTGCCATATTGTCATCTTGTTGCTTGCCTTGTTGTGCCATTCCTTCTAGTTTATCAAACCCAACACCCATATCATCATGAGCCCAGTGAGTTCCTCTATGACACATTACACAAAGTGCAGCCCATTCCTCAGGATTCAATTTTCGTAGTCCTTTTAGACTCCACAGCTCTTTCTCATCATGTTTTTGACAGTCTTTTCTATGAATTGCGATTTTTCTCTCATCTCGACCCACTCCACATATTCTGCAAGTAGAGCCAAATTTCTCATCTCGAAGTGCCTTCACTTTATTTAGATGTCGTTGTGCCTTTTCTTTTCTTGCCGCTTCCCTTTCTTCATCTGTTTTATATCCCCGCTTTCTGATTTCTACGCCCAATTCTCGCAGGTAATTGCCGATTGTGT
>CAZMBV010000034.1:0-1994 GCA_964564335.1 uncultured archaeon | reverse complement strand
ATCACTAATTTCTTTAGGAGTAACACCCAGCTTCTTGGCTATTTGTACTTGACTTAATCCATTGACAAAAAAGAGTCGACATACTTCTTGAGGTGATAGAATTCGTTTTTTCGATTTCTTTTTCTTCTTGGGCTCTGTTTTAGTCGTAGGACTATCTTTTTGGTGATATGGATCAACATTTGACCCACCTGACACCTAAAAATCCTCCAATCTAGGGAAACCCTCTCTCCAATCTACCTCTCCCTTCCAATCACTCCATCTTACATATTCAGCTGAAACTTTCAAGCCATCAGGATATTGTACCCTAACGTTAGTTTCATCTATAATCACAAAATCACTGAAATCCTCAATACAATAGTGAGGTTCTGTATCTATGTGGTGTAGACATTTCCTGAATGCTGTACTTGCGGGACCTTGATACCAGAGTACTTTCAAATCATCAAGTTGAGCTGATTCATTATTTTTGTTCGAAGTCATTTTTTCCTGCCATCTTCTTCCCGCACTGAGAAAATGTCCCCATTTCCAAATACTTCTAGGATCTTTTTCCAAATCTCTTGCTGATTTACATGCAGAACACGAACAAATTGTCAAAGCTTCTTGATTTCTTATTTCACTTAGAGGTGCTGTTCTGTAATTCGGAATCTTTTGCCAATTATCCATATCCCTGCTTTCTTGACTTAGCCAGAACCTAGCTGGTGCATTTATCATGTCCATCTGATGTGCAGTTGGTATGTAGGACACATTTCTTCGTGGGGCGTATTTTGATGGAATCTGAAGTGGCCATGGACCATACACTACAACATGAGCAGCTCCCGCCTTCTTCAGCACATTTACAGCTTCAGTAATTCCTCGAAAATTCTCATGTGAAATAGTATTCATTGCATCTAAGGCAAGAACCTCATATCCCCAGCTACTGATTTGTTTTGCAAACCAAAATATCTGATTGATATCTGCTCCTGGAATAAAAGGAATGATGCCTGGGAATGAAAGCCAATCCATTTCTTCATGAGGCGGAAAAAGAAGCCTGGAATCATTGCCTAAGTCAACATATGGTGCTTTGATAGGACCTTTTGTTTTTCTTGTTTTATCAGGATACCATATTTCATTGGGAGAACTAATACCGTAAGATAATGCAGTACCTACATATTCTATCAGACTTGAAAGCATTCGTATACCAAGATTCCAATGCCATGCTGGTGGCCAATCGATATAGCTGGGATATCCATGGGTCACCATCCACAAATCTGGAGCATCATCATCGGATTCAAGATTCCACTGACATGCATGTAATCGGTTCAAATATTCCGCAATGATTGTTGAAGGAGGTGTTTGAATTGCTAAGTAATCAGGAAGTCTATCAACCATTAGAAAATCTTCTATCCAATTGTCGTCATTTCCAATGATAGATCTCCAGCTATCTTCTTCTGATTCTCCCACTGAAATCCATGATGTACCTTGAACCTTATCTACAAGATAACCGGTCATATCCCATGCAACAGGATTCCACTTATTGAATTTCCATTCTCCCTCATTCTTCTTCACATTCAAACGAGAGGTTGTTCTTGATATTTCCGAAACTTCTGGAATCAATGGAGGCCAATGCGAGTGAGATTTTTGATCTGCAAAGGATTCACGACGGTCCATCCACGTATCAATAGTATCTTCCAACACCCAAGGACTGATGCAATCGATTTTCTTAGGAGGGATGAGAGTTGTACAAGATTGCGAAGAATCAATACCTTTCTTGTGACAGAATAAGCATCCATTCGTCGATGTTTTTCGTTCCTTAATTCTGATATGAATACAGTTGTCTTCTAGACAACCTCCACAAATGTCCACATATTCGCAATTATTACACAATCTATTGCAAGGACAATTGACCGGCATTATATCACCATCTCCTTAGAAACGCTGGATTGTTTCAGATATTTCCAATCCTTTTTCATCACGAGCTGCCAGCTTCTATCAAACCAACTCGATATATCTCTTGGCCC
>CAZMBV010000033.1:6828-18040 GCA_964564335.1 uncultured archaeon | reverse complement strand
CTGTAACCATTTCATTGATCAAGTTGAGAACACCATCATCGATGTTATCACCTTGGTCTATAACAAACTTGATGACTTCTAGATTGTGCGCCCCAGCTTCTGTATCATCATTAGCATGAAGAGTAACTACATAGTTCTCACCTGCTTTGCCGATCAGTAATTTCAATTCACCAAATTGTAACTCATTGATCTCATTACCTGATATTTTCATGATGAACATCTGAAGTGCTGAAACAAAACCACCCAGTAATGCTGAATCACCTTCTAGGTTTTCCCAACCCATTGAGGCAACAGTTTCACCTGCTTCGTTTATGAGGAAGATTCCATACATTGTCATTGGTCCCCGTACTTGTCGTATGCTCTTGATAAGGTCACGGAGCGCATTCCATGTTGGTTCTGGCGTGAAGACCCTTCTAATATATTATACGCATATCTCGTAGCATACATTAAACCTCTGCGACAAAATCCTAGAATGACTCGAAGTATCCAGCTGCTTTATCTGTTGCACCCTTTTCTTCTTCAGATGCTTCAGCTGCTGATTCAACATCTCTGACCTGAAAATTAGAGTCAACAAATGCGACCAATGGATGTGACCTGGGACACTTTGCGGTCACAATAACCGGATATCTTTTGGCATGTGTAATTTTTTGTTCTTCAACTTCTACATACACCAACGTACCCTCTTTGCAAGCTGGACAAGCGAACGGCTTGAGTTTTATCTTTGCCATGTCTAGGTCTCCGTCGTAAAGGTCCAACGTAATGTAGTGAAATCTATTATTTAATCATATTTCATACCAATGCATGTGGAAAATAAGGGATATTTGTTTTAGGCATGTTTGGAAACAAGGTGATTTGCAGCAGCTTCAAACATTTCGTTAACACCTTCACCAGTCTTTGCTGAAACTTCGAAAGTTCTCGCATCGTAATTTGATGCAAAATCCATGGCTTCTTCAGATGTGACTCCCATTCCTTCGATACGTTCGTCTATTTTGTTAGCAACAAGAAAGATATCACAATCTGGAACACTGCCCTGTAATCTTGCTATCCAATTTTCTAACCTAAACATAGTGAAAGGTCGACTTACTTCATAGACTGCTATGGCAAGTTTAGAGCCTCTGAAATAATCCGCTACAACCTCTTGAAATCTAGGTTGCCCTCCGAGATCCCATAGGAGCAACGTAATATCTGTCCCTGCAACATTTACTTTCTTAGTTGCAAAATTAACTCCTATTGTCATTTTCATTCGCTGGTCAAAACGGTCTTCTGTATAACGAATTGCAAGTGATGTCTTTCCAACACCGCCTTCTCCAATTAGAACGGTCTTAAAGACAGGACTCCGAGTGCTCACGTGACTTAGCTCCGTAGAGAAGACCGACAAAACCCGCATAATAAGGTTATTCTGAGATACGAAACCAATATTGCCATTCCATTTAGTGTTTATGCACAATTATTTGAGGAGAAATATCCCCCTTGTTTCTATAGAACAACACAGTACTTCGCTAGCTGATTACCACCGAATGATTGCCCGTCATCAACAAAGACTTCGTTCCGTGCAGATTGGATAGATTATATTTAGAATACGAGAAACAACTCGTCTTATGAAATGCACCACCTCTGCATTCATCAATATCCAATGAATAATTCTGTGAATGTTTAGCAAGAGAATTTGTCTAGTTCACCCTGACAGATTTTTCTGTCTTCTTCACCTTCAACTGCAGCAGTAGCTTTCTGAGCTAATTCTTTGTACTTCTTGCAATCACTCTTGTTTCCAGCTGATGCATGAGCTCGAGCGAGTGCCTCGTAAATAAAAGGCATATCCCAGTCTTTCCATTCATTTTTTGTTTCAGCTTCTTTGGCAAGCTCGAGTCCGCGATTAGCATGGAACAATGCCGATTCGCCTCGTTTCATATGGGCATAGACTCTAGCTAGCATGTACTCTGCTCTTACCGCGTTGACAACGGTGCCCACCTTACTCCAATGATACCTTGCGGTATGAGCCATATGCATTGCATCTTCTAGATCATCATCTGACGGGGTGTCATTATCTAGTATTGGCCAAATTCCATTATTACATTGAATCGCTATTTCCTTGTGGAACTCGTCAAGAGTCATTTTTTCATCAGTCACTTTTTCATACCTCCTGATAGAATGTTAATCGACCCATACATATTTATTTAACTATTGTTATTTGAATAGTAACATATTGTGACCCTCATTTGTGCCCCTGCTTTATATATTATAAATGAGGTTTCATAATTAGAAAGCTAACGCACTATGCCAAAGGCATCTGTCCTAAAGCAGCCTGCGTTGGATTTGAGGTTTAAAAGAATGAAGCCTATTGATGATAATGAAACTCCTGACGACTTTACTGATGAACTTGATGACATCACAGAAGACGTCGAAGGGGAAGACTTCGATATTGATATCGAAATTAAACGGAAACGAAGATCTCGAATGAGAAGAAAAAGAACGTCTGGTAAGGAATATGGAACTCTAGCAAGTTTCATCATATGGATGGGTTTTACGGTTGTATGGCTGTTCTTCTTTGCTAGTGGATATGCATTCATCCAAAATTTGGCTGTTATCGGTATTGCCTTGTTAGTAATTGGAGCACTCAACTCAATTGCCTGGATACCTTCACATGAGGGTATGAAAACAAAAGCCAGTGCTCTCAGTGGAATAGGATGGATCGTTTTTCTGATTCTATGGGTTGTATTCTACGCAAGTGGATTTGGATTCTATGAGAATATTGGTATTGTTTTGGCATCTTTGCTTTTTGTTGGATTGGTAAATGCGATGCTCTGGATTTCATCTGCAGGAGAAGAAGGTAATGCTAGAATCAGTGCATTTGGTGCCATCACATGGTGCATATTTATTGTACTATGGCTTCCATTTGCAAATGATATTTCTTCTACGATATTCTACATTTCCTTCTATCAGAATATAGCAATTGTTATTGGATCTTTCTTGGTAATGACAATGATGGTAATTGCTCCTTGGTTTGGAAAGATGCAGATTGCTGTAAATGAAAGTATCTCAGTCGGCAGGAAACCCAAGGGTTCAATTGGTTTATTCTGGGCTTGGCTTGCAGTCTTGGTGCTGTGGTTGTGGTTCATGGCAGATGCATTTTCACCAAATCAGAATATTGCGGCTGTCCTTCTTTCATTCGCTATTTTCTGTGTCATAGTAATGGCAATGTGGTTACCATGGGCACGAAAAAGAGGTGAAGGTCCTGAGAGCTGGTTCTCCATTGGACTCGCATTTGGTTGGGTATTGCTACTCACCATTTGGTTTTGGTTCTTCGCAGATCAGTTTGATGCTTATCAGAACTTTGCAGTATTTTTAATTAGTCTCCTAGTTGCTGCAGGTATTGCCGCTGGAGCACAATGGAAGAAGTATCGCGAATTCGAAGCACTGGATTGGGAAGATTAATCTCAAAACAAAGACGGGAGGTAGTACTATCTACCTTCCTACTCTTTTCTATTTCTGAATTAAAATGCTAGCCATCCGCCGTCAACAGCGAGAGTATGGCCAGTGATATATCGTGCATCCTCACTTGCTAAGAAACATGCAGCACCTCTAATCCATTCTTTTTGAGCAAGCATGGGGAGAGCTGTTCTAGGTTCAATCATTGTTGTTCGTATCTTCTCATCGGTCATAGCTCCAACAGACATTGAAGTGGGGAAGAATCCAGGTGCAATCGCATTGACTCGAATATTATGCTCACCTAGCTCAACTGCGAGTGCTTTCGTCATTGCCACTATCCCACCTTTTGAAGTATAGTAGCTGACTTCGGTAAATCTTGTGCCTCCAAAACCGAATGTGGATGAGATATTGATGATAACTCCTGACTTCTTGGGTATCATGACTTTCGCAACTTCTCTTGACGCTAGAAATGCTGATGTCAAATTAACATTCATTACCGTATTCCAGTCTTCTAGCGTCTGTTCTAGAAGTGGTTTCACAATATACATTCCTGCATTGTTGATTAAGATGTCAACTGTTCCAAATTCCTTCACAGTTCGTTCAACTAGATTGATGATGTCGTTTTCTTTTCCAACATCAGTCTGAACAACTATTGATTTAGCATTGTACCGCTTTGCCAATTCATCTGCAATTTTATTGAGACGGTCTTTATTTCTTGCAGCAAGAACGACATGTGCTCCCGATGCAGCAAATCCATGAGCAAATTGTTCACCTAATCCTTGTGATGCTCCTGTGATAATCACAACCTTGCTTTTGAGATCATATTTTACCATTTTTACCACTCATCAAATTCTCTGAATTGAAGGAATGGTTAAAGCTCCTAATAAACGAGGACTTCTGTATCTATCTGAGTGATTATCGAATTTTCTAATCCAAATTCATTCAGGAGTTGGCAAATCACAGGGTTCCTCTGGTTCATTTTGATGTGATAGTTGTCGGAGCTGATATAGTCGAATCAATCCAATGGGGATGACAATAGCTAACCAGATAATGACATCTCCTGTGGTTGATACAATGCCTCTTGTGCCCAAAGGATCCAACCACATTTGGCCGAGCTTCATCATAGAGATTAGGGGTAGTATAATGATGAGACCGAATATTCGTTTGAGCTGTACTGCATTCACTCTGCATGCCAATCTTGCACCAATCTGACCACCAATAAGCATTCCAATTCCAAGTGTTAAAGCAAAGTTGAGGTTTATCGAACCGAGGATGATGTTGTACGCAGTACCTGCAGAAGCAGTGAAAATCATGGTGAACATACTTGTTGCAACAGCTGCATGCATTGGAAGTCCCATGAGTACACAAAGAACTGGAACTATCACTGCTCCGCCTCCAAGTCCTAAAAGCCCTGCAGAGATTCCACCAATGAAGGCACCAAATAGTGAAATTCCCATTCGACGGTTTGTTATTTGTGACATGTCCCAATTTGCGAGTTCCGAAGCAAGATCACTCTTACCTCTTTTCGCTGCGAAGAGCATTTTGATTGCAAGCGGCATTAAAGTTATTCCAAAAATCAATCGAAGTGTATACGGAGCAGTGATCAATGTTCGCAAGAACACACCGAAAAGTGACCCTGGGACTGTTAGGACTGCAAGTATTAGACCAATCTTTAGGATAGTTGGACGAGGCCTTTGTCTCCAGTAACTGATTGAAGCTGCAATTGAAACAAAAAGACCACCGACCAATGCTGTAGCTGGAGCTTCCTGTTCAGTGAAAGCAAAGAGAATCAAGAGTAAGGGAGTATTTACAACTCCTCCTCCAATTCCAATCATAGAAGAAAGAACTCCTACTCCAATCGCAAATATTGCCAGCATCAATATATCCGAGAATAGTATTTGCAGCAGATTGGGTCACCTTACGATTCGGCCACTCAGACCTCTACTTAAGCAATCCGTTGTGGATTATGCTACGGAATCAATCCGGAGTTTTGCGCATTGCTACAAGATAAAGACCAACAAAGAGAATCAGTAATCCAATCAAAAAGACTGCTGCTGCAATATTTTGTCCAGCCGCATCTGTTGCGTAGCTATTAACGATCGCACCCCCACCCAGCACTATTGCGCCAATTATTGCTATTACATAACCTGGTCTTGTGTTGTAGCTTAAAAACTCAGGCAGAGTTTTTTCTCGTTCTATAACTGGAGCATCGGAAACCTTGGCGTTACTTCTAAAGAATCTCTTGCCATCTTCTGTTATTGTACCCTGAAGTTTTCCCTCGGATACGAGTTCATTGATCAATTCATTGACCTCTTCTGGTGCGACTTCCAATTTTTCACTCATGGTGACAATGGCACTGATATTGAGTTCAACTATAAGCTTGACAAGCGTTTCTTTTTTCTCACTCATTATGCTAACTCCAATATTGAGCTCGTGAAGATTGATTGTCGTGACTTTTTTCTGAGAGACTCCTTCTCTTCACAGGTAGTGGTCGCTACATATCATTATCTGTGTTTCTCTTTGCGTGTTCTTCCTGTGGCTGAAACCAAATACCTTATACACCGGATTGTTGGCTGCGCGGTCGAGGCAAATGACAGTACGAAGTAATGTACCCGTTACAGCACCTAAGAAATGGATGGATGGTTGGGACAAAATCTACAGCCAAATGCTTTCGTCAAGTGATGATGAACTATCACGGTTAGATGTAGACTCACGTATCCAACAGCTAGAACATGCTCTCGCTATCACCAAATCTGAAACTCAAAATATGAAAATCTTGGAGCTTGGTTGTGGTGATGGGGCTGTCGCCTGCTACCTTGCAAAGATCGGTTGTCAGGTTACTGCAGTCGATGCACTGGCTAGCGCAATAGCTGTCGCTCAGAGAAGAGCTAAAATTCTAAAATTGACCGATAAGGTAGAATTCAGATTGGATGATGTGGATGGTTGGCCTTTAAAACCAGAATCCTACGATGTTGTAATTACTTTGCAGTGTCTGCAGTACTTATTTGACCGAACCATTCCTCGAATGAGAGAAGCAATCGCAGCAGTACAGCCTGGCGGTTTCTTCGTTTATAGTGGGAATATTCTTCCACATATGGAAACAGATCCACCCATTAGATTTGTTACTGAAGAAGAATTAAAATCAGAGCTTAATGGTTGGACCTTTCACGGTTTCGGGATCGAACAGAGAATCGTGAAACCCGGTGATTTACGTGGATATGTCTGGATAGTAGCTAGAAAGCCATTCTAAAGGGTATTCATGATTTGATTGCCCAGAATTGATATTCTCCTTTTTTGATTTCAAGAATACCATGCTTCGAGAAATTCTGCTCTATGAGTTCAAGTACTTCGTCACCTTCAATAATTCCCAACTCTGGAAATTGCTTAGCTGCTATAGTTCGTATGAATTCTTCAATACTCCCTCTCTTAGGTCTATCAAAGAATACAAAGGGGACAATCATGTTCAGAACTCCTCCTCTTACTAAGGCTCTCTTGCATTCTGCTATTGCATCTGCAAGTTTTTCCTTATGCGGAATCCCTCTAAGATGAACCTCTGAGAATGTCTTACTCGCTGCTTCTATTGATGTGATATCAGTACCAACTAGATGATAAGAAAGTCCAGTTTTTATAAGGATGTCATCTTGACCAATAATAGAAAGCGTAATTTCACGAGTTGCCAATAACTCTCGAATCTCATTGAGATCATTAAGATTGAAATTAGGATAAGACGCAAATAGGATATTACCATCTTTAGTGGGGATTTCCGGATCAGAATTCTCTTCATCCTCTGAGCCATTATTTGAAATTCTGTAGCTATCATAGAAATGAAGAATTGTTTCCATTGCACATCTCAAATTATCGATGAGATAATGTTCTGCTTTGGGACCCGGCTCGTAAATTCTTCTGTAAGGTCCAAGAGGTCCGGGTTGGAGTGCACTCACGACGAGTTTATCGTTCTCCATTGACTTGAGAAGTTTAGGTAATTTAGATCTTTTTGGATCTGAGAAATTAGTCATTGAATATTGTATATCGTAGATAGATGCAGGTTGTTGATCAATTGTAAGTAATATTCTTCTTATCAAATCCGATCGCGATACCTTCAAAGAAACCTCACCTAGTGCTATATTGAACATGAATTGTCCCTTAATATACTCACGATTAGCGCTAGTTTATTCGATTAATGGAAAACTAGAATATTCTATGTGACCCTCACTTTTACAGACATCATGTATTAAAAACAACAATCTAATTCACTTATGCCAGTTGGAATCAGGCCATGATAACACTCTTCTTTCCATTGTTTTATTGCTTCATCTTTGCTCGAAGTAGAGGTCTTGCGGTTATCCTTTTTCTGAATAATTTGTTTCATTTTTTTGATATCTGATGTAGCTCTTTCAAAATTGATGGCTATCTTGAAATCATCATTCAGTATAGATTACTCCATTATCAATTCATTTCCTATCCTCATTATAATAGTCGTGAGATATCGCTATTCTCTCACCTGTATTCACGTTCTAATTCTGCTTACCACTATTCACGGGTGACTCTTGGAATTTCAAAAATAATCTTCACACCTTGCCGGTAATCTGATAGCACTCTATCTTCTACATATATTTGACCGCCATAATGACTAATAATGCGGTTTAGTAAAGTAAGACCAATTCCTGTTCCAAGGTAGCCAGTTCTCAGAAGTGATACTCTGCCAAACAGGAGTTTCTTAGTTTGATCCGGGATTCCAGCTCCATGATCAGAAATTTGGATTCTAACTTTTGATTTATCTTCGGTCAGATCTATATCAAATTCCACATCAACTAGAGGATTCGGATCGAATCTCATTGCGTTGTGAAGAATAGCACTGAAAGCATCCGTCAGGTATTCATCTGCCATCACATTGTACTTTTCGGATTTACGCTTTATCTTGATATTGAGTTTTTTGTATGGTATGTCTTCCTGAACACTTTCTATAGCTGCTGATAACGAATCAAAAAGATTAGTAGGTTTGAGTTCTGGTGGTGCATCTTCTATCTTCTTGAATTTTTGAACATTCTTTATCAATCGGTTGCTTCGAACCATTTGATATAGACCTTCTTGGAGAAGTTCTGTTGCGTTGCTAGAGAAGGTAGTATCAATAAGTAGAAGATCAAATATCCCATAGATAGCTTGATTGATGTTGGATAAATCATGACTCATTAGATCTAGAAAGAATTCTGCTCGATTGCGTGAATCTTCTATCTTTTTTTCCGCCTGTATTTTCTCAGTGTTGTCTATCTGAACAATCTGGATTGCTTTTTCTCCATTATAATCAATTAAAGCGAAAAAGGATTCTACCCATTTATAAGATCCATTTTTATGAAGAATCCTAAATTCATGATGCTTTGATATTTCACCTTTTTCAAGGAGATTCGAATATGCCTCTTTTAGAGGTACAACATCATCAGGATGAATCAATAGCCATAACTTATCTTGTTCGAAAGCTAGAATTTCATCGATAGTGTATCCAATAATATCCGAATATGCTTGATTCGAGTAGACCATTAGTCCGTTTTGATAAATCGCAATGCCCTGCAATGAGGATTCCGTTAAAGTCCTGTACTTTTCTTCACTTTGTTTGAGGATTTCTTCAGCTTGTTTGCGTTTAGTTATATCAGATATAATTGTTTGAATGACTTGTTGGTCATCTATCTCGATAAGATTAGATGATACATCCGCTATGAATGATTCCCCATTCTTTTTTCTTAATTGCGCCTCAATTCTTGTCCAACCCTGCCTGTTGATTGCCTCACCAATGTGACGAATTGTTTCCTTACTCTCAATCTGAGTTAATTTCATAGACACAAACTCTGACCTTGAGAAACCAAAGAGGTCTATAGCGCTCTGGTTTACATCAAGTATTTGACCATCCTTACTTCTGATCAGAATTGCATCTTTAGTCAAATGAAAGAGTCGACTGTATTTTTCTTGACTCCTTTGTAGCTCCTCCTGAGCTATCTTCTGGGTGGTTATATTCTGCATCTGCACAATATAGCCTTGAAGCTCTCGTGTGCCACCATATCGCAGTGGTGAGAGCACCGCATCCAGCCACATTATCCCCTGTTTCTCAGTGATGTATAGCGCATCTTGATGTACCTTTGAGAAGTCGAAGGCTGACTCATACCGAACTTGCTGGTCCTTTTTGATTTGCTCTTTGGCCAAGTTAGATGTGTTCGGGTCCGTGAACAGATTGAGGTTTCTCAAATCAGAAACCTCTTTTACTCCGAACATGTCCAGACATGCACGATTTGCTGTGACCATCTTGCCATCTGCATCAAACACGTTGATGGCGATTGGAGATTCCTCAAAAACAGCTCGAAACCACTCTTCTCGGCGTTCTAGTGCTTTTCCTATCTCTTTCTTTTCAGTAATGTCCTCTTGTACAATTAAAATAAATGAAGGAGTCCCTTCTGCAGACTTCACCAGCTTAGCGTTTTGTATTACAAATCGTTTTTCATTATCGCCAGTAATGATTTTCATCTCTTTATTCGCGATAATTAGACCATTCTTCAAGTCTGCCAAATCTTGCTCTATCATTGGTGAGAAGTCAGAAGTATAAAGAATCTTTAGTGGCTTGTGAACTAGCATTTCTTTACTCTGATTCAAAGCCATGAGCGCTGTACTGTTAATATCCATTATCTGTCCTTCCAAGGACACCATGTAACTATAAACCGGAGCATATTCGAAAAATAATCTAAAGTTTTCTTCACTAGCTGCAAGAATCTGATCCTTCTCGAACTTACTCAATGCCATCTGTATTGTCGCATGCAGGTCTCGCTCCTTGAAGGGTTTTAGGAGGTAGCCATATGGTCTGGTGGCACATGCTTGCTCTAGGGTTTCCTCATCTGAATATGCCGTTAGAAATATGATTGGAAAACCAAATGTATCTTTACCATTGATTATTTCTGCAGCCTCGATTCCATTTACAGGTCCTTCTAATCTTATATCCATCAATATTAGATTCGGCTGTATTGCCAATGCTGTTTCTACAGCCTTTTCACCAGAAGCAACAGAAGCGACCACATTATAACCACATGATCTCAACCTTTCTTCAATTTCTAGAGCTACTATGGCTTCATCTTCAACAATCATTATATTTGTAGCAACTGACATTATTTCACACCCTGTTCCTTCTTGAATTGAATCACATATCTTGTCTTTTCAGTATCATCGAGTTTGAATGTTCCATGGAGCTGTCTTTCAGCAAGTGTGCGTACCAATTGCAGCCCCAAAGTATCATCTCGGCTCAAATCAAAATCATCAGGCATTCCTATCCCATTGTCGCTTACAGAGAGTTCAAGAATTTCATCATCGATGGGTTTCAGGCACACTTCGATTTGACCTGATTTATCATCAGGAAATGCATACTTTAGAGAATTCGAAACCAATTCATTAACAATTAATCCACAAGGAATAGCAATATCAATTCCGAGGAACTTTTCTTTTATATCGACATTAAAGATGACTCTACTCTCATTTACTCCAAAGGAGCGTGCTAAGTGTCCTGTTAATTCATTTATGTACTTCTCAAAATCAATTCTTGCTAAGTCATCGGATTTGTACAGTACTTCGTGGATTAATGACATCGATTTAATACGCTGCTCACTCTCTCTAAGCGCCATGACAATCTCATTATCAGCTATCCTATTGGACTGGAGATAGAGTAGACTGGAAATTATTTGAAGATTATTCTTAACTCGGTGATGAATCTCTTTCAAAAGCAATTCTTTTTCTGCGAGTGAGGCTGCGATGCGAT
>CAZMBV010000033.1:0-6728 GCA_964564335.1 uncultured archaeon | reverse complement strand
TCATCTTCGTTCTTTTTGAAGTAAGCACGCAAATCTGTGATTCCTGATGATTGCAGGTTATCCATCACTTCTTTGACCCCTGAATAGTCTTCAACCCAGAGTGAGACTGCAGAGTCTTCGAACAAACTGCGGTAACGACGTTCACTTTCCTTCAAGGCACGTTGTGTATTTTCATGTTCAAGAATTTCTAGTTGAAGGGATTTGGTACGCTCATCCACCAATTTCTCTAGACGCTCCCGTTCTGTCTTTTCTAAATCTATATCTTTATGTCCATTGAAATATGACATCGCAAGCGCTGCAATCCCTAAGAACATCATTAGAAGTGGAAGAAAAGTTGGATATCCCAGCGATGGAATTGCGGATTCTTCAGGAGTGTAGTAGATATTCATGCGTTGATATTCGTCAAGAACAGACTCATATTCCAAGTGTTGTGTCTGAACATCACTATCATAATTAAATACGAAGACCTGCAATATTCCTCCTGATAATAGAAGAATTAATGCCATTCCCAAGACATACTTGGCTATGTATTTTTCAGATTCATGCCAAGTCATTTTGGCAACGCTCCGTCCCAACGACCTCTTAGAATTGATATTGTCTCGTTTCAATCTCTTCCTAGCTGTCGTACATTAATAGATTGATTGAAGTGTTAATAGCTTTGTTGTGGGGCAATAAAAGAGTCTACTTGTCCGAATTACTCGTAATTGTCAATGGAATTGTTGCTCATTGTCCCCTGAATATAAGAATACAGCGTTCTCGGTCCAACCTGTTTGTGAGGATATTTCGGGTATAGATTGCCAATAAACTAAATCTAATACATCATGCTATGGTAATCCTCACTTTCTAATATCTACTAAGATATCACAAAGTTGTGCCTAGTATGAGTCAGGAAGACCCGAAAGATAAAGTTGGACTAGCTCCTGGAACCATCGTACATACGGGTAAGGAGCGACATCATGAGGTCAAGATTTTCATTACGGAAATCTACAATGGTCAGATTCGAGAATATGCAGCTGACTCTATTGACGATTGCAGTCCTTCTTTGAAAGAAGGTGCAACAAAATGGGTCCATGTCATGGGTGTACATGATGTAGCAATCGTTGAACAGATTTGTAATTTCTACAGTGTCCATCCACTTGTAATTGAAGATATCCCTAGTGTTGGTCAACGCCCCAAAATTGAACTAATGTCAGCAGGAGTCTACATTGTTCTTAGAAAATATGACATCTGCGTTGAAGATGTCCAATCCGAGCAAGTATCAATCGTGTTTGGAAAAGGTTACGTCATTTCATTTCAGGAAACTTCCGATGATATATTCGATCCCATACACGACCGGATACGCCAACCAGGTGAACGTATTCGAAATGGTTGTCCTGACTATCTAGTTTATGCATTGCTAGATTTGATTGTTGACAAGTATTTCGTTGTTTTGGAGTATATAGGAGATACCATTGAAGATTTGGAAGATCAACTCATTGCGGAAGGATCAACTGAAATGCTTACAGAAATCTATAAACTCAAACGAACTCTTCTTATCTTCAGACGTCATATTTGGCCCCTTCGGCAAGTCGTACTGAAACTACAGAGGGACATACCTATGCAGGTCAAAGAGGAAAATTTGGTTTTCATGAGAGACCTCTATGATCATGTTATTCGTGTTACAGACCATGTAGAAACTTACCGAGAATCAATCACTGGAATGCTTGACATATATCTCTCCAAAGTCAGTAATAAAATGAATGAGGTCATGCAGGTCCTAACCGTCATCTCTGTCGTTTTCATTCCACTTACATTGATGGCTTCAATCTATGGTATGAATTGGCAATGGATGCCAGAGCTCGATTTCTACTATGGGTATCCTGTATTCATGGCATTCATGTTTATTATTGCTGCTATTCTTTTTGCATATTTCAGACGTATTGGTTGGGTATGATTCTATACTGCAATTATAACAAGCGCAACCCCTAGGACTGTCAGAAGAACTGCAAAGATAGAACATCTACTAATTGACTCCTTGAGTATAAGAATAGAAATAGGCACTGCAAACAGTGGTGAAGTAGAACCAAGAAGAGCAGCAATTGAGGCTCCTACCAATTTGACAGCATAGGTGTACAGAAGCGAGCCCATAGTCATCCCTAGAAATCCTATTCCAACAATAATCTTAGTTGCCCTTCGTGTTGGTTTTGGCATTCCTCGATTAACTGCTGTGAGAACAATCGGCACAAATATTGCTCCTCCAAAAAGCATCCTCACAAAATTTGCATCTATGGGCTCAATATCCGTGACTCCAATTTGAAGAAGAATACTTCCAAAAGCCCAACAAACGGCTGCTATTAAAGATAGACCAATTCCTAGAGCATCAAATTTTGACAGATTTTGTGATTCATTATGGGCTGCTTGTTCTCGGGAAATCAGTGATACTCCAATAACAGCTACGATAATACCCACAAAACGACTGATGATGATTGTTTCACTAAGAAAGATGATGGCAATCATGTAGGTGTATATGGGATAGGTACTAGATATAGGAAAAGCGTAGGACACTCCAATTCTTTCTTGAGCTGTCAAGTAGAGCATGTCTCCAACCACTAGACTGATTGCTACAGAAATCACTAGAACTAGGAGTGATTCAAATGGAACATAGAACGGTGTTGTGCGAAATGGTAACATGACAATAAATGTCATAAAAGCCATAGCAGCCCACATTTTCAAAGCAGCAATAGCTATTGGAGTAGCTTCTTTGCTCTGTGTTTTGTAAACATTAGTCGATATTGCCCAGAGAAAAGCTGTAAGTAAACCAATCAAACTACCAATGAGTAATTCTGGAGTGATCTGCATTTGATAACCAGATTTTTCGAGTGTGAAGGGCTTATTGAAGCTAGGCAATAGTGCATCTTTTCTAATTTTGGTTACTCTTCAGTTTTAATAGCCCTACTGTGAATTATGTTGATATGCTGTTTTATTGAAAACATTTATCACATCCTTTTAGAAAATGCTTGTTTAATGCTCTCAGAGCAGAAAAATCGTGATCGGAGGAGAACAATTTTGCGTAAGTTTGCATTAGTAACAAGTATGATAGTGATTTCACTTTTTCTTGTTCAAATTAGTATCATATCAGTATCGGATTATTCTATAGTCGAAAATACTACAGATATATCACCAATTGATGAAATTCAGTATTCTCAAACTAGCTGGTTAGAGGGTTGGAGATATCGAAAGATGCACAACTTCTCATATGGAACTGACGCAGGTAATAACTTTCAGATGAGTTTCACTGTTCATTATGGAAATGGTGCAGATGATAGTGAAGATGTTTATTGCAGCTCTCATTGTCGTACAGATTTCGGTGATCTTCGATTTACATCAGCAGATGGCATCACTGAATATGACTACTGGATACAAAATTTTACCATAGGTGTACAAGCTTTATTCTGGGTAGAAATAACCGAATACCTCAATGTTAGTCGAACTATCTATGTGTACTATGGGCAAGCAACGGTAACAACAACTAGTAATGGTATAGATACTTTCAGGTACTTTGATGATTTCTCCAGAGCAGATTCAGAAACTGTGGGAAATGGATGGACTGAAGATGAGAATAGCACTCAGGTTGCTTTGACTGATGAATCCCTTCGTGTATCAGGGCCTCTAAACAGATATGCGCATGTGGAAAGAAGCAGTCCCGCGATTGAGAATCTTGTTCTTGAAGGCAATATTTACGCATCTTCAAATGAAATTGGTGATTCTGCTTCTGCACTTTGTCTGTATTGGAGTGATCATGTATGGGTTCGAGTTGGCTGGAGATCAGTAAATGAACCATATACATCACAACCTGAATTCTTTACGCAGGAAAATGATGGAGATGGTGCTTCTGGAGGATCTACTCATATCCCAGGAGAAAATGGAAATAGAGCATATCGTTTTCGAATTGTATTGAGTTGGACTGTTCAGTTTCAATATTCCTTGGATGATGGGTATACTTGGAATTTACTACCAATGCTAATGACTCGTGCAGATGAATACTCAGGAGCTCCAAGTACAATAATAGTAGGACGAGGATATTCTGATAGTCCATCAGGTCTCTATCCAAATCCCGATCTTGATAACATCGGTTCGGAAATATATCCCGATGCAACTTCTTACATAGATGACATTTTTGTGAGAAATACATGTGTCTATCTACCACATCATGATGATTACGGAAGTGAGGAAATAAATCCCGCAGTAGATTTTACAGCACCAATTTTGAGTCATCCTGAAGATATTCACTTTGTCGAGGGTGAAACGAATTATGAGATTACATGGTTGTGCTCAGACGAAAATCCCCTGAATTATTCTGTTTGGAAAGATGATGCAGTTATAGGAGGTCACGACTGGTATACAAGTCCAATAAATATTACTATAACTCTCGATGGACTATCTGCAGGAGTATATACTTACACCGCAGAACTATTCGATAGTAGTGGTAATTGTGCAATAGACGAAGTTCAAGTTACGGTAACTTCCACTGTAACCAGTGCCCCCTTAGATCTTCTTCTAGTAGGTCTTATTGGTGGTGGTGCTCTCATTATTGGAGCTGTAGTAATTGTCTTGTTGCAGAAGAAGAATCCCATCTGAAGTGGACTGTTATTAGAAAACTACTGTGAATCAACGGCAGAAGCCTGTTGCTCCGAGGTAAAACCTACTGATAATTGTCAACAAGGATTACCTATTGACTTCATTTTGATTGCTGGCATTGGAATTTTTCACTAATTATCGTAGTTGTAATTATTGTGAAGAAACGGTAGTCTATCTATATTTCGCGGAGTTTTAAATCCGCGATTCACTCTTTTTCCATGCTCTCTCAATCTTCTTCTCACGATTGAAATGCGCCATTTCTCCACGTCCATGGCTTGTTGTTCCGCTTCGGATGACGGGACCATAGAAACCTATGAAGAATATCACAATGATGAATCCGAGAATGTCCCCTGCAATGAACCAACCTATGAGGCTCATGACTAGATCTGTAATCAAGGTCCAGAGACCCGCAAAGAAAAAGAACCACTTTCTGCGAGATGGAGAGGCAAGCAGGAATGTTTCATAATCTATCTTTAGTGTGGGTTCCTTGTACTCGTCGAAACACATAGCTTCGAGTTTAATACCCAAGACGTTCCCAGCAATTAATCTACCATAGGGATAGAAGAATGCAATGACCAAGAAGATGCCAAAGAATCTAATGATAACAGCTATGATCTCTGGTAAACCCCACGATAGAATATTCGCCCAAATGATTGGAGTCTGAAGTCCATATAGATACAAAAAGAATGATAGGAATCCCAAGATAGTTTCTAGTGCTAGATATGGACCAATAGAGTATGTTTTTCCTCTGTCCAAATCAAAGAGTATGTTGCGTATCTTTGTAGCTATTCTGATTTCATCAATATCAGGATTTCTCTCTCTTTTTATTTGACGAACAATTTTCCAAAATTGCTTTCGCGTTGGTTTCAAAATCTCCTCCTTATCTTTTACTTCATCAAGTATCTGTTCAAGTTCATTCATTCTTTCTAACAATAGTATCACCCTTTTTCATTTACGATTGCAATTGTGTCAATCTCAATCAAACATCCATTGTGGAGTTTCGTCGTTGGAACAACAGTCCTAACAGATTCATGATCACCAAAGAATTCAGCATAGATTTCATTTACTTCTCTCCATAGTGATACATCAGATATGTATGCCGTGGTTCTCATAACGTTCTCCTTTGAGCTTCAAGCGATTTCAAGAACTTTGGTCAAGCTATGGAAAATAGGTCTTGTTTGTTCTTTGATTCCGCCAGCAACAGGAGCTTCTTTCTTAGGGTCCATAGGAAGTTTACCGGATACATAGATATTTCCATTGTGAACAAGTGCAGGAGAGTAGTGTGCCTTGCTCTTCTTCTTCGTTTCGCTATTGATGTTGATGAGTTTCATTTCTCCCACTCAGTATATCTTCTCTTTCGCTTCAATTATGGCTCCACATTGTGGGCATTTTGCTTTCAGGGGACCAACCCAATCTACTACATCTGCATTTATTGGTGCATTACATGATGAACATTCTGCTGGAATCAAGTAGACCTTTTCGGGTACTTTTGAATCGGGTTCTGAATGAAGCTCGTAGTCTCCTGTATAAACGATTGTTTCGTCACGATATCGATATACTGTTGGACTCTCACTTTTTGTTCGTGCCCTTCTATTTGCTGTTGCTATCATATATATACAAAACATCAAAGGAATCGAAGTCATTATAGCTGGCATATATACTAGTATGGGAGTAGGTCCCCACACTCCTGGCCAATTTGGTGGTGCATCTGGTATAGATTCTGCAATAAAATTCGAAATAAGAAAACCAATTACCATCACAATTATTGCTGCAATCGTAGCACAAACATCTGATTTTGTATATTTGTAACCAGTCTCTTCGTTCACTCGAAACTCTCCACAAGTTGAATCATAATTGAACGAACTTAAACTCTTTTCGTTAAATTGGATTCTTCAAATAATTCCAAATGATTTTTCAGAAACAAATACTACTGTAGCAGATGGTGAAGAAATGAGTATTGAAGACAAGTTCAAGGAAGAGATGAAAGATATCTGTGAGGAGTATCACAATCTCCTGAAACAGAAGAACCTCATTGAAGAACAGCTGGAAACATTGCATGACTATTTGGAGGTCACTATGCGTAAGTATGAGAAAGACGAATATGATGATCC
>CAZMBV010000032.1:1417-18184 GCA_964564335.1 uncultured archaeon | reverse complement strand
TCAGCAAGTCTGGATAAGCAGTTGCCAAGATTGTTCCAAGCTTCTGCATCATCTGGATTGATGTCTAGTGCTTCCTCATAGCAATCCTTGGCTTTTTCAAAATCTTTCAAGGCGTAGAGCACAGCACCTTTGTTGAACCAGATTTCAAAGATGAAGTTGTCAATGGCAAGAGCCTCGTCATAAGCTTTCACAGCCTCTTCGAATTCCTCGGTTTCTGTTAGTGCATACCCCAGATTGTACCACCCTTCTATTGACTCTGGATTGTTTTTAAGAAATGAACGGAGCTCTTCAATTGCCTCGTTGAAGAGCCCTTCATTAATGAGGGTCACTACTTTTTGAATTGCATTGTTATTCGTATCGTTCAAAGCTACCAAATGGTGTTTCAACGAAATATCGAATAAGCATTCCTCAATGGTTGATTATTCTGGTTTCTTTACCTTTATTCTAGCTATTACTGTTAGTACTGGGCCAAGTATTGATGCCGAGGTCGCTAGAATATTTAGTATCACGGTAAATGCCGCCATACCCATTGCCATGTACATGTTATAGATGAACATGATAAAACCGAATATTCCCATTCCTGCAGCAATACCAATGATGAATTTTCCTATACCGACTCGATTTGTGGTAATGAGATATCCTCCAATGATTACTGCGATTCCTCCGAGGCTTGCAATATTTTGCAACATAACTAGAATCCACAACAACTCGACCTCAAATCCAGGTGCGATAGCTTCAGTATAACTTACTAGATCCTCCCAGAATCCAACACTTCCAACTGCACCTGCGTAGATCATCAGAAGTCCACTAAGTATGCATAGAATAAATGGAACTTTGTTTCTCACTTAATCACCTTGGAAACCAACATGGAACACTAGTATATTTCTCTTTCTTAGATTCCAATTAGTATGGTATTTTCTGCTTGCGAATCTTTCTCTTCTCAAATGATGAAATATATGAAAATCCTGCTTCTCTTAGTAATCTGAATGCTGTTTCGAACTCAGATCCAACATCTTGCGGTTTGTGAGCGTCCGATCCGGTTGTTACAGTAGATACCCCTTCTTCTCTGAGCTTGTTGATGATTGCTGCTTCAGGCATTGGCTGCTTTTGACCCTTTCTGAGTGCAGAGGTGTTTACTTCAAATCCTACATTGTGTCTGTTCATTGCATTTGCGAGATTTGATATGTGAGGTTTCCAGACATTTCGTATTCCGTCTCCATAGTATGCTTGCCCGTATCTTCTGTATAAATCGATGTGCGCAACTATATCAAAGAGGTCCGATTCGATAGCATCCTGTAGATGTGTGTAGTACTTATGACCAAGTTCCTCCATAGTATATCTCTTGAAGACTAGATCCGCTCTTTCATCTGATATTGCGATATGGTCGATAAGGTGCATCGAGCCTAGAATTATATCAAAGTTAGTCGAATGAAATCGTTCAGGTAATGCTCCCGCAATGTCTTCTATGTAGTCCACCTCTACACCAAGACGAACCCTTAATCCTTTATGCTTGTATTTATCATCTGCTTCCAGAATACGTGTCTCATAATCTTCTAACCAAGCAGTAGATTGCGTACTGACTCTTTTACCACTTACAAGAACATAGCAGTCATCTGCGACCGTATCAGTATCAAGGTGTGTTGTGAACGCTATTTCCCTCAGACCTTTTTTCAAGGCCTCCTCACAGAATTCCTCAATACTACCTTCTGCATCAATCGAGTAGTTGGGGTGAATGTGATAGTCAAACATTGTTCTCCCCTCATATCTGGTCAATTTCAGGTTGTCTATAGATGAATAAATGTTCACTCAATATTTGGGCGCTCTACAACTGTTAATGAAGAGCGGTTTGTATACTTGGTATTTACATCCTTGAGGAAGAGAGTAACAATAGTTGCTAAGAATGTCGTGATGACTAAGAAGATAATTGAAGCAGGTAAGCCAAAATTGTCTCCTATAATTCCAAAGATAATGGGCGAAATTGCACCTGGTATTGATCCTACGGAGAAGAGGATTCCAAAAGCAAGACCTCTTGAATCCCGAGGACATACTTCTGTCTGGTACGCAGTATTTGGCGGCACTCCCAAGTAGAAGAAGAAACCAATAACTATCAAGATTATAACTAGTTGAATGAGGGTGAGATGGAAGTTTAGGAGGAACAGTGCAGGTGTTGCTACTCCCGTAGAGGCTATTAGGAATGGAACTCTTCTTCCCCATCTATCTGAATAGTATGATGAAACTATTTCACCTACTAGTCCTGCTGAAAGCATCACTGTAGTGAGGTATCCAGCAGTGACTATACCTGTACTATATTCAACAGCAAGATAAAGTGGCATCAAGAGTGATGTCGACCTGAAGGAAGTTCCTCGTAGACCCATGAGAATGACAATAAGGCTAAAATTGCGGGTCCACCCATCAGCTCCATCGCAAATCATTTCTTCCTGATCTACGATTCGTGATCTCTCGAATTCCTCGTCTTCTTTCTTGCTTGCTTTTCCAATTGAAAACCTCATGAGTAGAAATGTTGGTACAAACAATATGATGCCCGTAATTCCTAGAACTTGAAGTGATGCTTGCCAAGAACCGAATAATACGAACAGAGTAACTCCAAGAAATGGAGTAACTGCCATACCCAATAGACCCCCCATTGCTTGAATTCCAGTTGCCATTGACCTGTCCTTTGGGAATCTATCTGCTAATGCAGGAAATGAACTTGGGTGATAACCAGAAGCGCCTAGTCCAAGGAAGACTTGGAATACTGTAAGTGTCACAAAATCCTGTGCAAAACTTGTGAGCAACATTGCAACAGCTGCCAATAGAACACTAATTGAAATGAAAGCGTCTCTCATTCCTCTATCTCCAAGATAACCTACAAGAAGATGGGCTGTAGTCATTGCAACGATTGCTGCACTTGTTGCAATCCCGATCTGTGTGTAATTAATTCCAAGATCAGTCTGAATAGCTGTGAGAAACGGCGAGAGTCCACTTGTATAGACGTGATTCATGAAGTGCGAGATCACACAAGCGATAAGAACTGCGTAAGATGCCTTTGTAGCCTTTGACAAAATCAAATCACGTCCAATGTTAATTTCTTCGGGCGAAGAATCCTGTAGTTAAGGCTAGTGATACTACCACATTCTCAAATCATGAATTAATCAAAAAGAGTATCGGGTCTGCTGGTGACATCAGGCAAGCCCAACGCCACCAGCGTATCCGATTTTCGACTCGGAAAGGTTGTTAGTGACTTCATAAAACCCCTATTTATATTTAAAGCCCCAGTTTCAACGCAATCAAAGTGTTGCAAGATACACCTTGGATTTAGATTAGCACTCCAGCACACCAAAGTACGATTCGAAGTGCTAGTAATGCATCATCTGCTGGTCCATCATATAGTCCAAGTAAGCCATAGTTGTCAAGCATGAAATTACTACCGGTGACTACTATTTTTCCACCCTGAGCTCCTTCTTTGTATCCAAGTACTGGCATATTTAAACTGTAAAGGGCGAGTGTATAGCCATCAGTCGGTATATTGATTGTAGCACCAAGATAGTGAAACCCACTTATTCCAGAGGTGATAATGTGCGAGTCGATAGGATTAATTACAGTAGGTGTGTCACCACTTGGCACTTGTGATGGATTCAGTGAAAAACCAGTCCAACCTAAAAACTCATTCAATGATGTCACATTAAGTGTATCTTCGGACAACGCTGCAATGAATATACCTCCACCTGAATTGTAATAGTCTTCGTATGCTTGTGTTTCAGCTTCAGAGAATGGTAGATAGTATGAAGTGACATCTAAGGGGTTCGTTTCATTTGCAGAATAGCTACATGGATCAAGAATCACAACAGCATCAAATTCGTGAAGTGAACTATTGGTCGTAGCAGTACTATTCCGAATCTCCGTCACTGATACATCATTGTCTGTCAAGATTTTGTAAAACTCTCTAAATTGCCCATAGATGGAATCAATGTCCCAAGTTGAGTGGGAAATATCAAAAGCAATTCTGGCAATTGCTGTTCCAACATTAAAGGAGATGTTGAGACTGCATGATCCAAAATTCGTAGATGAGAAGGTTATAATCCCCTCAATTTTAGTAGTGCCGGATTCCGGCACATTCACTGTAACTGGCACACGACCTACCTGATTGATCTCAAACTCTTCAGGAATAACGAATGCTGAAGGCGTCGTGCTGACTAACTCCGTTGTAAAATTAGTATTCCCTGCAGCAAATATCCGGATATTGAAGTTATATGTGTCTGATGCAAATAATTGTTCAAAGTCAATCGGTAGCTCACCAGGAAATGCATAGCAAATTGCGGGAAGACTATGTTGTTCAGCTTGTTGAATAATACTGAGTGATTGTTGGAAATTCAATTTTCCTGCGCCAACAACATAATCTGGGTACGTTCCCACAGGATCTGCACCTTTCATTAGTGCAGTCATTATCGATCCTGGTGTATACGTGATGTTACCATCAATTGAGTACCCTATGAGTTCAGCAGCTGCGCCAGCAACTCTAGGTGCAGCAAAGCTGGTTCCATAATATCGTGTTCCATCTGAAGTTGTGGTATATCCTGCGGCTACTATATCTGGTTTCATGTATCGATCTACCGATGGTCCAATTGAGGTGAAATCTGCAGGTTTATCATTTTCCATTAGCGCACCGACTGCAATACATTTGTCAAAGACTGCGGGTGACTCGATGGTCGTTCCTAGGACTCCTCCATCGCCACTGTTTCCTGCTGATGCTACGACAATAACTCCCCGAGAAAATGCCCAATCGATAACAGCTTTAATGGGGTCTCCAAATGTAGGAGAGCCACCAAGACTAAGGTTGATCACACTACTGTTTTGCTCAACTGCCCATTCAATTGCATCAATGATTGCCAATGAGGTACCTGTGCCCTCCCCACCAAGCACCTTTCCATTCACAATTTCTACGTTCGCGTACGTAGCCAATTGTTTCGCAATTATGGTCCCATGAGGAACGTCTTCAGGTCGCGAATCTGTAGTGTTGAGGTCTTCAGTAGCATACCCGTTATCATGTGTAACAAAACTTGCCTGGGCAACAACTCTACTCTGCAAGCTGAAATCTATATCAATTCCAGAATCTAGAACTGCAACCCTGACTTTTGTGGTGGGTGCAGAACTATATGGTCGGAATGTTGTAACAAAAACAAGACCCGTAGAAACTACTATCATCAGGATAATGATAGTGGCGATGATTTTTGTTCCATTTGATTTCTTCTGTGGCGCGTGTGCTGGTTCCCAGTAATAAGACATAATTGTCGCCTCTTGATGTAAACGCATGCTGTAAAAATTGCTGCTTATAATTGTACATGAACCTATCGACAGGGGTAATGAATTACTAGTTCTGAAAAGCTTCATTAGGTTGCTTGCCAGATCAATATTCACGTAGTGGGGATGGAACCATTCGAGTTTCATTTATCTGCGATAATATCACATCATCATACCTTCAAGAGGTACTGAATTTGTCCGGAGACGACGCCATCACAGAATCTATGCCCCCCATAAATTATCATTCCTTACCTCTAGAGGAAGTCTTCAAGACCCTGAAAGTGGATAGTAAGACGGGGCTCTCTACAGACGAGGTCAAGAGTCGCCTTCATGAATATGGTGAAAATTCAATACCCAGATTCAAGGGTGCTTTTTGGCAAGTCTATATAGCACCTATCCTGAATTGGTTGATTACAATCTATATCATAAGCTCTTTCGCCCTAATTACTATTGCATTTCTATTCCCTTCTGAAGAAAACACTATGGGAAGTGCAACGCTCTGGTTGGCTGTTGTGTCTGTCAATGCAATTGTCGCTATGATCCAACAATTTCGAGCTCAGAAGAAATTAGAAGCTTTAGAAAAATTATCTGCTGGAGAGGCAAGAGTTATTCGAGATGGTAAAGAAGCCAGTATCTCTCCTTTGGATATTGTTCCTGGTGATATTATCAAACTTGAACAAGGAGACAAAATACCTGCAGATGCTCGTATAATTTCGTCCTCAAATCTAATGGCAAACGAGGCTTCACTTACTGGTGAAAGCGCATCTGTAATGAAGAGTGAAGATGCTCATGTTGCAGAAGATGCTATACTTACTGATCGCCTCAACATGGTTTATTTAGGAACCTATATCGCCACAGGAATGGCTACAGTCATGACTACTGCAACTGGTGGTCGGACCGAGATTGGGAAAATTCAAGGAACTCTCGCAGCATTGAACACAGGAGATATCCCTCTTAGACGAAAAGTAAACCGGTTAGCCATGTATCTAGGGATTTCTGCGATTATTCTTATGACAGTATCCGTCGTCTGGCAAGTGTTTGTATCTCCAAGTCTACATGGGCAACTATTCAATTTCGATTTGCAATTCCTTTCCGAAAGAATTGGAAAGGGAATAACCAGTGCAATGACCATAATGCCAATTAACATTCCCCTTTTAACGACAATTGTGCTCCTTACTGGAGTGCTTGCGATGGCTCGTAAAGGAGTCATTATTCGTGACCTTTCTGCGGTTGAAAGTCTGGGTCGTGTGAGTGTTATCTGTAGCGATAAAACTGGAACGATGACGAAGAACGAGATGACTGTCAAATATTGCTGGGACACAACGAATCTCTACTCCATCAGGGGCGATGGTTATGAACCCAAAGGAGGTATCTACCTCTTGAAGGGTGCCACTGACTCAAATGTAGCTGAAATTGAAGAGGAATTAGTGGGTGATGTTTTCGCATGGAAGGGTCTCTTCAGAATGGTCACCTGTGGTGGAATCGCAAACGACTCAGAGATAGTCCAAGAAGAAATCCCAGACCAGGGTACGATTTGGAGACCTCTGGGTGATCCGACCGACGCCGCACTCCTTACTATGTTTAGAAAGAGCGGCATTGATGAAGAAGCAGTACGAAACCGATACAGTATCGTTGAAGAGTTTCCATTTGAATCTGAACTTAAACGAATGTCGAAAATCTGTCAAGATGGCGACAATTTCGTAGCATTTGTGAAAGGTGCTACTGAACTAATAATGCCCCTCTGTGAGTATACAAATGGAAAAGATACTCCTTCCAAGATGACACCGGGTCTTATGGGGCGTGTTACTACTCTCACTAATGATTTTGCTTCAAAAGGTTACAGAGTCATTTCACTTGCTTACAAACAAATGGATTCTGTTCCTACTGGCAAAAAAGCTCGCGAGCAAACTGAGAAAGGGCTGACCTACCTTGGATTTGCATGCATTGTAGACCCGCCACGATTGGGAGTAAAGGAAGCAGTTACCGCCTGTCATAGTGCAGGAATCAACGTTATCATGATTACTGGTGATGCTGCAGCTACTGCAAAGACCATTGCTACAGACTTAGGTGTTTACACTGAGAATTCTCTAGTGGCTGAGGGTAACCAAATCGGAGACATTGATGATGAAGACTTTGCACGAACCAATGTCTTCGCACGAGTCAATCCTGAACATAAACAGATCATCGTCGAGAGATATCAGGACCAGAACAAAGTCGTAGCTATGACTGGTGATGGGGTCAATGATGCTTTAGCTCTCGCCATGAGTGACGCAGGTATCGCAATGGGAATCACCGGAACAGATGTTGCCAAAGAGGCTGCGGACATTGTCATCACGGATGATAGTTTTGCGTCGATTGTATCTGGTGTCCATCAAGGTCGAGGTCTCTTCAATAAAATTCGAATGATGATCTACTTTTATGTCGCGATTAACCTCTTTGAAAGTATCATCTTCTTTGGCGCATTATTCATTTTATCTGGGCCTAGTCTTGTCGATTTACTAACTGACTTGCAAAGTCTGTACCTTGTCGTGACAACTCACTCATTTCCAGGTCTAGCGTTGGTTTTTGACAGAACCTCACCAAAAGCCATGGAAGAAAAACCAAGAGACAGTCAAGAATTAATCACTAGAAACATGGGAAAGTTGATGATTCTGAATGTCATCCTGATGGCAATAGGAGCAGCGATTGTGTACTTCCTATCATTCACCGAGTTTATGGGTATTGTCACTGTGACTTCTGAGAATATGTCTGGGTTCTGGGTATCATTAGAAAATCCCAACTGGATCCTACTCAAATCAACAACTATGCTTCTGACTGTTATACTGATAGTCGAGAGTACACTGGTTCTCTTGATACGAAGAATCAATATTCCACTCCACAAGAGTCTTCGTGAGCCTGGAACTTGGATTTTTGTGATCTTCTTAGGTCTCATCTATCTCGCTCACTTATTGTTGATGTACGTCCCACTGGTAAATGAGATACTGTCAACCTCTAATCTGGTCTTCTATCTCATCCCTCTTACTGCATTCGATTGGATGATTTGTATCCTATTTGCCTTGCCCGCGATCATTGGAGTCGAGCTCTACAAGTGGAATTTCAGGAGAAATGATATAGATCTTTAATAAAACCCGCATTGTATATACAATATGTATTCATACTCTCGAAGTATATAAGAGATGGAATCTCTCAATATCTAATTGGAGACCGAATATTGGCGCGAAAAACCACTCACCAAATTAGATTGTTAAAAACGAAGGGTAAGAAGATAGTCATGCTAACTGCTTATGATGCACCTACCGCTTCCATTCTTAGCGAATGTGGTGTAGATATGATCCTCGTGGGCGACTCCGTAGGCAATGCACTCTTGGGATATGAGAGTACGATTCCTGTCACACTTGAGGATGTCATCCATCATAGCGCAGCAGTAGCCAGAGCAAAACCCGATAGTCTAATCATTGGCGACATGCCTTTCATGTCGTACAAAGTAAGTGTTGAGCAAGCACTTGAGAACTGCGCACTCATGCTTCAGGAGGGCGGTGCAGAGGCTGTTAAAATCGAAGGTGCCAGCGGTAGAGTTGTAGATATTGTTCGGGCTGTTATTGATTCTGGAATACCAGTAATGGGCCATATTGGACTTACACCACAATCTATTTTTCAACTTGGAGGATATCGTGTTCAAGGTAGAACCGCTGAGTTGACTGAAGCACTCGTCGAACAAGCAAAAGCACTGGAAGATGCTGGAGCCTTCTCAATCGTAATAGAATTAGTTCCTTCAGAAACTGCTAAACTAATCACTGAGTCAATTGGTATCCCCACAATTGGTATTGGAGCGGGACCTTATTGTGATGGCCAGGTATTAGTCCTCTGGGATATGTTAGGTCTCTTCGAGGACTTCAAACCAAAATTTGTGAAAAAATACGCTAACATACGTACTGTGATCAAAGATGCAGTGAACGAATATTCTGAAGAAGTAAGAAAAGGTGTCTTCCCCGATCCAGAACACAGCTTCGAAATGTCTGAAGAAGAAACAGGTCGATTGTATGGAAGAACCAAGCCCTCGCGGTAGAGGGTTGGTATCCATGAAAGTTGTTTACTCTTCTTTTATAGTATCGTTGATTACTTCAATGAGTTTGTCGGGATCGACTCCATGAGCCAATGCGCCTTGCTCAATTGTTTCGTATCTGGCTGCTGCACAGCCATAACAGTGAAGTCCAGCTTCCATAAAGGCGCCTGCAGTTTCAGGCCATTTCATGACTACTTCAGCAATGCTCATTTGTTTAGTTACTTGTGCCATTATTATTCACCATTAACTATGGTTAACAATTATATGTGGGAAATCTGCGCTAATATACTTTCCTTTTGTAACCAAGTCCGAGTTCAATCATCTTTGCTTCTTGCTCGTTTAGACATTTTTTTTTGCATGGAAAGTACTTAATGTGTGTGTGTACTATTTTTTGTTTGCCTACAGTATTGGGAAGAAAAAAATTAGGAGCAACTAAATAATGACCTTCCACATCCCTGATTGTGCATGGACTATTCAATTGAATGAGGGTCCGTTGCAACCTGGAAGGCCTAGAAGCTATCCCATGGGACTTGAGCCAAGTATGGTTTGGCCTTCTCTTGCTGATGTTCCAATTGATCTCGATGAGCAGTTCTGGGAAATGCTCCCTTGCCCCCCCACAAAACCAATTGATGATGGGTACAATCAAGGAATTCCCATTGGAGGTTTGGGTTGTGGAAGTATCGGTCGTGGATACAAGGGCGACTTTGCAAGATGGCATCTTCGAACTGGCGCTCATGAATATCACCCTTCTTTGCCCAACCAGTTTCACTTGAGGGTAGAGGGAATGGGTCGACCGTTTCTTCAGACTCTAAATCCAAGAACTCCCAATGGAAATCAGTTAAGCTCTTGGAGTTGGGGGATGCGAGCCTCCAGAGCTAAATATCATGCACTTTTCCCTCGTGCTTGGACAACATATGATTTTCGAGATGTTGGAATAGACGCTCAGTGCCAACAACTCTCTCCAGTCATTGGTAATAATTACCAAGAAAGCTCATACCCTTTAGGAGTCTTCTCATGGCGACTCAAGAATGTTGTCGACAAGAAACTTGATGTTTCGCTAATGTTTACTTGGGAAAATTCTGTATCTCCAACCCAGCCTAAAATTGATTGCAGTCACTCACTCATTGAGGATACCACTCCTAACAGACTACTTCTCGAGCTTAGACAAGATCGCATCGAAGCAGCTAGTCCTGTTACATTTGGCATGGGGATTGAAGGCTCAGAAGATGCAGAACTGACGAGCCTTTCACGATTTGATACTGAATCAAAAGGTCGCGAGTTATGGAGGAGTTTCAAGAAGAACGGAGTCTTGATAGAATCAGAACCAAGAAAAACTAAGGTGCCTCATAAGGAAGGAGGCGCACTTTGTGCGAAAGTACACCTTGCACCTGAAGAATCTACAGAAATTGTTTTTGCACTAAGTTGGGATATACCCATCATCCAGTTTGGAGAAGGTCGGAGATGGTACAAATACTATACCCGGTTTTTCGAAACAGAGGGCAAGTATGCTATTCCACTTGTCACAGATGCTCTCAACAGCTGGAGGACTTGGAATACCAAAATTGAGGAGTGGCAAAGACCGATTGTGGAGTCTGACCGCCCCAAGTGGCTCAAGTCGTGTCTCTTGAACGAGCTCTATTTCCTTGTTGACAGCAGTTCAGCATGGGTTGTCGGTGAGGTAGATGATAATGTGGAAGTAAGGGGTTTGGGCCATTTTGGATATTTGGAATGCTTTGAGTACCCTTACATGAATACATATGACGTTCTGTACTATGCCTCCTTTGCAACTCTGATGAACTGGCCAGAGCTTGATAATGGTATACAGAGAGACTTTGCAGATGCAGTTCTCCTAGATGATGATAGGCCACACTCTTTGCTTGTTGATAAGAAAGTCGTTCCAAGAAAACCTAGAGGTGCCGTACCTCATGATTTGGGAATGCCTCAAGAGGATCCTTGGTATTCAACAAACGCATATGCTTACCTTGACTGTGGAAGATGGAAGGATCTAAATCCGAAATTCATACTTCAAGTCTATAGGAATTTTGTATTCACCAAAGATAAGCAATTCCTGAAGTATTGTTGGTCTGCAGTGAAACTAGCAATGGAATATGCTGATGACTTCGATCAAGATAATGATGGTCTTCCTGAAAATGAAGGATATCCTGACCAGACATATGACAATTGGGTAATGAACGGTCCCAGTTCTTATTGTAGCAGTCTGTATCTTGGTGCAACACAGGCCATGATTGCCATGGCACAGATTATGGAAGATGAAAGCACTGAGAGGAAATATCGCCTTATTCTGAAAATTGGTCAGGAGAGTTTTGAAGAAAAACTTTGGAACGGACGGTATTATAACTTTGATAGTAGCACTGCCAGGCATCACGACAGTATCATGGCTGATCAGCTTGCGGGACAATGGTACATGCATGTTTGTAGCCTCCCAGATATAGTACCAACAAAAAACGAGCTTTCAACATTACAGACCATTTACAATTTTAATGTACTCAGATTCCAGCTCGGTCAGATTGGAGCTGTGAATGGAATGCGCCCAGATGGAACCCCAGACAACACATGTGCCCAGAGCTCTGAAGTATGGACTGGAACGACCTATGCACTTGCGGCATTTATGATTCATGCAGGGCTATTGGATCAAGGATTGAAGACAGCTCATGGTATCTACCAGACAACCTACAACGATCGAGGTTATTGGTTTCGAACCCCAGAAGCATGGACCGAGCATGGGAACTTCAGGGCTTCCATGTACATGCGTCCTCTGTCAATCTGGGCAATTGAGCATGCTCTCAGAAGCCGTGAATAGTTATCTTTGTTCAGAATTATCTTTGGAGAAAGAGAGGTGATGTTTTCGCAGAGGTCTATGTCCTACGCTATGACTCAAAAGAAAACTAATGGATTAATAAAAGAAAAAAGGAGGATTGTGATCTTCATCAACAACCTCCTCTCTAATGTGTACTTACACTGATCTACGCTTGAACAGCACAACAACTACAGCAACTGCCAAGATTGCGATTCCAACTCCCACAATGATAAGAGTGTAATCACCTGCTGGTGTTGGTGTTGTGGCTCCTGTTGCATTCAATCCGAAGACAATAGCTAGCAGGTTTGCATTCTGTGTAGTGCCTGCAAAGGGACTACTCGGTAGCATTGGATTGGTTACACTGTTAGGCCAATTCTCCCAGTAGGTAGTACTATAGATTTGCCAGTCAGCATGTCCTGCCAATGGAATAACAGGCATTTCTTCACCAAGAATCGTTTGCAGCTCATTGGCTACGGCCCATTGTGCAGCAGATCCAGCAGGGTAGAGATCAAGTTCTTCGATACCGTCAATGAATGTCTGATTATACCAGCCTCCTAGAGGAGCATTAACTCCTCCACCTGCACTAGAGCTCTCTGGTGAGAACATCTGGAAGTAGCGCTCATACATGTTCATGTTTATTTGACCGGACATGACCATGTCAGCAAAATCGAAATTGTAATTATTCATCCTTACCTGAACAGTACCCCAACCACTAATGAACTCAACTTGAGTCTGAATATTTAGTTGGCTGGAGAATGCCGCAGCTGCTACAGAATCCATAGCATTTACATCAGTCCATCCCATGAAGTCTAGGATTGTATACGGGGCCGTTGAGTTGTCTGCCATGTTCCATTCTTGGAGTGGGTAGTGCTGAATTGGATCACTGGGTGTGACTCCTTCCTTTGTCCACCATACTCCGTCTTCAAGGACACAGTATTCTTCTAGAATATCAATTGCTGCCGCTACGTCGTAAGTAATTGCGTATTCGTCTTCGATTGTTTCGTTCAATAGTGCTCTAGCAGATGCGTCGTCTGCAGGAATCAGCATAGGGCTGGGATCCTTCAAGTAACCACTAGAAACAGCGCTCATATCAGAGTAGTTCAATACTTTGGACATAGCCTTATGGAGCCAGCTCTGATTTAATGGGTAGTTATGGTGGTTTGGAACAAGCATTACTGGTGACTTGTCAGGGAAGAATGGTAGGTCATCGAAATAGGTCACTATATTCGGGTAATCTACCTTGACTTCACTAAGCCCTGCAAGATAATTGCCGTCCCAGTCAAGCTCTCCACTTTCCATCGCGAGAAGTGCTAGTTCATTGCTAGAGTATGATGTGTATCCGAAGAAGTTTGGCTCGGGTAGTCTACCGAAATCTGTATCATCTACGCCCCACCAATTAGGGTTAACCGCTCCAATCGTTTGAGTAGCATCATGGAAGTATGGTAAATACATACCAGAAGCAACTCTCCACTTGGCTGGTACCATTGTGGTATCTTGCCAGTCATTAGTGAATGTTGATAAGTCACCATCATATGTTGCGTTGATGTCTGACCAAACTGCCTCCGGGAATATTAGAAAGCCGTAAGTTAGTTGGCGATAGACTTCACTGCTTCCTGCATATGATGGAAGAATATTTACATCCAATTCAGTATCGCTTACTTTTACAAAAGATTCGCTGACGTTGCCTACTCTCTGAATCAGAGAACCGAGTTGACCGGTCTGCTGGAGTATTTCGAACGAGAAGATGACGTCATCAACTGTTATAGGTGTTGTATTAGTAACAAGGCTGCTACCTACTGATGTCCAGTGAAGATCACTTCTCAACGTTATTGTGATTGTGTCATCACCATCCCATTCGATAGTATCGCCTAGCCAGCTAATGATTTCTCCTGTTGCTACGTTAGTCCCGAACAAAGGTTCGTACATCAAGTAGGTAGTCCAGCCTTGATTCGAGCCCATGTTCCATGGTTGGTAGCTTCCAGTATTCATTCCGAAGCCAGCCCCCCACACCGTTTCATTTCTAGCTACGGTGGTTTGCGCCACGACTGAATTCATATTGAAACTGGACAAGACCATTACCGCCACTAGGATACCGATGATCATAGTGGTAGCAAAGGTATTTCCTTTTTTCACTTGGTAATTCTCCTCCTGAGTATATTACGCGAATAGTTAACAGTTTGATTGGAATACATAAGCATTTACGGAGTTTTGGCGAAAAAAAAGGCGGCTGAAACGGCAAATTTCGGAAAAAAACGGAAAATAAGAAGGAATTGATTATTGCGTTCTATACGTAATTCAAGTCATGAATGGAGCTATTGAAGCCATTCTGGGTATCTTTTTTCAGATCAAGAGTGTATCATTGAAAAAATACCTGGTTTCCTTGGGAACTTAGTTAACCTCATCCCATTTTTCATATAAACTGGGTACTGCTCCCAGAAGTTCCTTTGTGTATGGATGCTTGGGCCTGCAGAAAACGTCATCGACAGAACCTTGTTCAACAATATCTCCTTCTTTCATAATCAGAACTCTATCTGAAAGGTACTGGGCTTGACCAATGTCGTGTGTTATGAATAGAACAGACAAACCCTTTTCATTTTTCAGACTAAGAAGAAGGTTCAACACGCCAGCTCGAGTGGATGCATCAATCATGCTAGTAGGTTCATCAGCTATCAATAGCTGTGAACCTATGAGAAGAGATCTTCCGATAAGGAGTCGCTGCATTTGGCCACCACTTAGCTCATGAGGGTATCTGCCCAACACCTCACTAGGGTTTATCCCAATAGATTTGAATGTGGATTCGATGACATCCTTTCTTTCATCATCATCAAGGCTGTCTGTGCGTAGACCCCACGACCTGTCTATGACATGATCAACTTTGTAGAACGGATTGAAGGCAGAGTATGGATCTTGAAATACTGCTTGCACTTGTCGATAGTATTCTCGTATGTTGTATTCATTGATGCTTTTCCCGTTGAGAGTAATATCGCCAGATGTTGGTTCAATCAATCGTAGTATCATCCTAGCTATCGTTGATTTTCCACTACCACTCTCACCTGCAAGAGCAACAATTTCCCCTCTCTTAATATCGAAAGTTGCATCTTTTGCAGCTAGAACAGTCTTTGTTCTAACGAGACCCGAAGTATATTCCTTGGTCAGGTTTTCACAACTGAGGACTATATCACTCTTCATTGCCTTTTGCACCTCTTTCATTTTGCTGTCTTGATTCTGAAGTAAATAGCCAGCAAGCTGCTCCTCTACTTCCATCTTCAACCATGACCATCTTGGGTTCTGTAGTTCTACAGATATCCATAACATATGGACATCGTGGGTGGAATCTACACCCGGTTGGAGGTTCCCTTAGGTCCGGAGGACTTCCTGGAATGGTTTTCAATTCGTGTGCACATTTTCCTTTCGAGTCGTAGGATGCGATGGCAGCTGTAAGCAGACGGGAATAGGGATGTAACGGATCTTCAATTATTTTATCCATGTCGCCTATTTCTGCGATTTTCCCTCCATACATGACCATGCATTTGTCGCAGAGTTGTCTCAGACTTGTCAAATCATGAGATATGTATAACATGCTTTCAATTATCCCGATTTGTTTCAAATTCAGAAGTACCTTTATCATTCGTTTTTGTGAAGTCACATCAAGAGCTGAGGTTGGTTCATCTATCACAAGGAGCTTAGGGTTCCATAGGGTGGATATGGCAATCACGACCCTTTGTTTCATCCCTCCGCTAAGTTCGTGAGGATAGAGATTTAGGACCGTCGGTTCCAATCCCAGTGTCTTCATGTGGTTCCCAGCCATTTCAAGAACTTCTTCTTTCCGTTCCTTTGTACGAACTCGTTTGCCTGTACGCTGTTCAACTACATCGAAGATGAAATCCCGTATCCTTTTTACTGGGTTTAGAGACTCCATTGAGGCTTGAGGTACATAGGACATACGCTTGCATTTGACCTCAGTTCGAAGTTCCTCGGGATCAATATTGTATATATCAATTCCATCAACTAAGATTTTCCCACCTTCATGGTATAGCAATGGAGGCGGCGACCCTGAGATAAGTTGAGCCAGTGTGGATTTGCCACCACCTGATTCACCAGCAATTCCCATTATTACACCGCGGTCTAAACTAAATGAGACGCCATCTACGGCATGAACAACGCCAAACAAACCTCTATAGTAACCTCGGAGGTCTTCAACTTCGAGAATATGTTCCGTCAAGAAAAATCAGACCCTCCGTAATTTTGGATTGAATACTTCGTCCAGACCTGCATGGATGATGAAGATTGCTGTTAGTATTATTGTCAGCACAAGGCCTGGAGGGATGAACCACCACCAGATATTCCACCAGAAAGGTACAATCGTTTGATGTTGAGCCCAGTAAAGCATATACCCTAGAGTAATTGTGGGGGTCGTGGAAACGCCTATCATGCTGAGTGCTGACTCAGCAAGTATAGATGTACCAGTCAATATTACAAAGACCATCATGATATAGGCCATCATATTTGGCAAGATTTCTACTATAACTATCCGGACATTTCCATCGCCGGACATACGAGCCAAATTCACAAATTCTCTTTCTTTGAG
>CAZMBV010000032.1:0-1317 GCA_964564335.1 uncultured archaeon | reverse complement strand
ACTGGGTGGTCGACCCATTAAACCTAGGTTCATGGCATATGGATCTCCAAAGAAGAGTGGTACAATCGTGCCAAGCACAATGAATACAGCTAAGACAATCGAACCGAACATAGCTTTTCGGCTTTTCAACACAAGTTCCCACATTTCAATCACCCATGTCCTGTTCTGATTCGCGGATCAACAAACCCATAGAGAATGTCTATCAAAAAGTTGCCCACAACAATAATGATAATGATAACAATAAAGCAGCCAAAAATCAGTGGATAATCATAATTAAAGACTGCATTGTAAAGCAATAAGCCGATACCAGGCCACCCGAAGACGATTTCGATAATCAGTGTCTGTCCGATGATGCCATTGAAGACCATGTTTAGACCCGTCATTTGTGGCAGAATAGCATTTCTTTGAGTATAAGACATCAGTTTATTTTTCTTAAAGCCCAACTGCTCACCATAACGCACGTAGCCAGAATCCTTTTCATGTGTCACCATTGACCTCATCCCGGTGGCCCATGCCCCCACATACACTACTAACAAAGTTATGAAAGGCAGAATCCAGTGTGCTACAAGATCCATGAAATATGCGACGCTCAAAGAGGGTATTGTACCCTGGGTAGCTGATCCGATTGGTGGAATGCTGTGAAATATCACTACGTAAAGGAATATGATGACCAATCCAAACCAGAATGGTGGCAATTGGTTGGCAAAGACCAGAGAAAAATAACTTGATTCATTTAGTTTACCTTTAAGGTAGGCGGCTCTAGCACCTATCCAGTTTCCCAAGAAGAAACTGACAATTAACACCGGAATTGCCAAGGATAGTGTATAAGGCAGATAGTATTGAATGATGTTTGAAGCGAATACTGGGTAAAAGTGAAATGACTGCCCCAAATTGCCACTAAAGATATTTCCAAGGTAGGTAAAATACCGTTCCAGAACTGGTCTATCCAGGCCAAAATAGGCTCGCATAATATCTGCCAAAGCATCGAGGTCTGCACCAGGTGGTGGATTTCCGCTGGAGAGCATTACAGCAACGGGATCGCCCGGCATGGATTCAATAATGATAAACACCAGTGTAACTGAAAAAAACACCACGACTAAATAGAAGAGAGCTTTTCGAGCCACGAATCTTGCGAATGCGTTGTGGAGCAAACCCGTTAGTTTCAATAGAAAGTGGTTCAATGAATGACTGGTTGCTGCAGAGTTCTTCTCATCCACTTGAGTGTCTGTGTTTTGTTTCATCCTTTGATTTCCCCATTATCATTCTAGCCCATGGTGATTGATATCTTGTGTGTTTTTCTATCAGGGAATATTGGTA
>CAZMBV010000031.1:0-18469 GCA_964564335.1 uncultured archaeon | reverse complement strand
GAATGAATAGATTATGGCATTAGAAAAATATCCTGCTGGAGTCAGGGGAATCGATATAGTAATCGGATTTGCAATCATATTCTTGGGTAGTTGGATTATCCTTGATACCGCAATCTTGGAACCTACACTTGTGCTTCTTATCGCTATTGGACTTGTTTTCATTGGATTTACGCGCGTGGGTAAAGGTATAGTTATGAAAGATGTCAATAAAAGTACAAGAGTTATCAAGATATTTAGTGGCTTTGCTGCAATCATTCTTGCAATTGCTGCACTGTACTTCAGCGCGCTTGCTGTGAGTGTTCTTGTTACTTTACTTACCTTTGGTATAATGCTTCTCGGTATGGCTAGATTAGCAGTCGGGTTTTCTGAAAAAGATATGAGGTCTGTTACTCGAATCGTCTATGTGGTCGGTGGTGGAACCGTTTTCTTCTTTGGTTTTATTGCTGCGATATATCCATCATTGGGACTATATACTCTAAAGATGATTCTAGCTGTGACTTTTCTAATATTGGGTTCCCTGCGCGTTGCTGCTGGTGTATCTGGCGAAATGCGGTAAGATTTAGTGAGAACTCCTTATGAGGAGGTAAGTGAATCCTTCAAGAAAGCACGTAAATATGGTTGGGATAAAAAGAAATCTAAGATAATTGGTATCTAATTACTATAGTATCTACAATTGACAAAAGGATGGCAAATCCAATGTCGCGACACTCTCGAAAGAAAGGACTAGCACCGGGAACACCAGTTCATATCGGACAAAAAAAGACTGATAAATCTTCAATTCGTTTGATAGATTTTGATAGGACCGATATTGCTGTAACTATAGATGCAACGATGGATGATGTTGCTCGACCGCTTCTAAAACAAAAGATACGCTGGGCTCATCTCACTGGCGTGCATGATGTCGATCTTGTACAAAAGCTCTGCAAGCAATACGCGATTCATCCTCTTGTTATTGAGGACATAGTGAATACCGAACATCGACCGAAGCTTGAGATAGAAAAAGATTACATCTTCCTTGTTCTTAAAACATTCAAATTTGAAGGAACGGATGGAATCTCCATAGAGCAGATTAGTTTCATTATGGGCTCCTCTTTCCTTCTCTCTTTTCAGGAAAGTGCGGATCCTATCTTTGATCCTATTGTAGCTCGTCTTGAAAAGGCACATGGCAATATACGATCATCTGGTGCTGATTATCTCGCTTATTCATTACTTGACTTGATTGTAGATGATTACTATGTTTTTACTGAATCTCTGAGTGATGATATTGAAATACTCGAAGACGAAGTCATTGAAACTCCGACTACTGCAACTTTGCATGGAATCTATAGATTCAAACGTATTGTATCAGTTGCACGAAGAAATCTTTGGCCTTTGAGAGAAATTGTGGGACGTCTTTATAGAGACCCTTCATCCTTAATCCAACCTTCAACAAATATCTATATGCGGGATTTATACGACCATGTAATTCAGGTCAATGACTATCTTGAAGGTTATCGAGACGCCCTCTCCAGCATGCTTGACACCTATCTATCAAGTATAAGCAACAAGATGAATGAAGTGATGAAAGTATTGACTGTGATATCGACAGTCTTTATCCCTCTCACTCTTATTGCTGGGATCTATGGTATGAATTTCATAAATATGCCCGAGCTGACCTGGCCGTATGGTTATTCTACCATCTTGATTGTCATGACAGTTATGGGTGTCCTCATGCTTGGATATTTCAGAAAGATAGAATGGATTTGATAAAATCACATTGATACTTCCTACGATTCAAAAACAGTCAACTGAGATGAGAATATTATTATCTATGGGAAAGTAGGTTCTCCGTGAGGAATTTGCTCTGATAATTGCTGAAAGAAGTAATTTTATTCTTCGCTATGCCACCATAGATGATTTTCACCGAATAGATGAAATTACTATTATTTGCTATACTGCAATTCATAAGAGCTGGACTGAAATGCAGAGTGAAGCAATATCTGAGGCTCTCCGTGATCCTGGTATGACATGGCAGGAGAGAAAGATCAAACAGAACCATGACTTGTTTGCTGAGCATCCTGAATGGGTTTGGGTACTAGAGCAGAACTCTAGCATCATAGGTTTTGTTACGTTCAAAATCATCCGGGAACGTGGTCTGGGAATTATTGAGAATAATGGAGTTCTACCACAATATGCTGGAAAGGGTCTAGGGAAATTCATGTATCGCCATGTTCTTGGTTATTTCAGAAAAGAAGGTCTCAACGTTGCATCTGTTGAAACCGGTCTGGATGACCCACATATCCCTGCGCGGAAAGCATACGAAGGAGTGGGATTCGATAGAAGTACTCCAATTGTCTATTACTGGCAGGATTTACGAAAGAATAACTCCAGTTCTAATCCTGACTAATTAGATGTTGAACGATTTGATGAAACTTTCAATCAGATCTGAAACAATTATTGCCCCTGTAGTATTGAGATGCAAGTAGTCGATATGTAACCGAAAACCTGCCTCCTGACCAATAGTGTTCCACTCTCTTCTTAGAAGATACCGCTTTACGCATGCGATAAACATACCCGCTTTTGCTTTTTCAAATGGATACGTGGGTTCTCCAGAATATTCTTTCAGATAGAGCAACATCTTCTCATGAAGTGGAAGGTAAGTTACGCCAGTGACATTTGTAACCTCTTGGATTGTTGTGATATAGTCTGAACTAATTCTGAAGGCTGGATGATCCGAGATTTCTCCTATTGGTGGAATTGATATCAAAGCGATTTTGGCTGAAGTCTTTTCCTGCAATCTAGTTACTAACTCTTGGAGAGACTCTCGAAACCATTCGTCATCAGGCGTCTGAGGAAGTTTCATTCTTTTTACGTAATTCTCCGCCTCTTTCTTTGACGTTGCAGCACCTGCATCATTGGTTCCAATTAATATGGTAATAAAATCTGGCTCACACTCGATAATTTCGTCCACGCGCTGAAGTAAATTCCATGCTAGTTGACCATTGATTCCTGCATTGACTAGAGCAAATTCTGACTCATCCAAACGTCTTGCGAGGAGAGATACATAATTCTCGCCAATTCGTCCATGTGTGATACTATCCCCTGCAAGAACAACTACCTTCTTGCCAATCTGTTTCTGGTACTTACTTGGTCTATTACTTGGTAGCCTTTCCATCTGCCAAAAAACATAGAATAACAAGGAAAAGACTATTGTAACAATAATGAGGATTCCAAGAATGATAGGTTCCATGTGATAGATTTTGGTTTCATTATGATATGAATATTTTTGAAGAATTACTAGCGAACATAATATTTGTCGCTTTGACCGCTGTCGTTATTTTGAATATTGCACTATCTTTACAAGAGATTACGCTGGATAAAGAGTCATGACCACTCCAATTCAAGACGAATGGCCAGAAGCTGCATCTTTCTGCTGGGGTTGTGGAAAGAATAACACACATGGGCTTCAATTGAAAAGCTACTGGGAAGATGAAGAGATTGTGGCTACTTTCATTCCTCAGGAGCATCATCTCGCCTTCCCTGGAATTCTCAATGGTGGAATCATCTCAACGATCATCGATTGTCATGGGACTGGGACTGCAAACGCAGCTGCGAAGAAGATGGGTAGAAATGATGGAAACTCCATGTATGTCACTGCTTCGCTCACTGTAAAATTCAAGAAACCAACGCCCCTAGACAAGCCTGTGACGTTGAGAGCTCATGTCACTGAGTTTGACGGTAACAGAATAACCGTGGCCTGTACACTCCACTCTGGAAACACTCTCTGTGCAACTGGAGAAGTTGTGACAGCTTGTGTTGATCCTGCGGTCTTCATTAAGTGACCAAGAATTTGCTTGACTACACTTTATGATGAATACTCAAGTTGCTACTTACTCGTGGAAAAGAAATAATAATGGTATGAACAACAAAGGGTTCAATGACGAAATATTTCAAGAATTCAAGGATGATACAACTATTCTCTTACCTCGAGATAGAGGTGACCAAGGAGAATAGGGACATGATCGATGAAGTTATTCATGATATGCTTAGTGTAGATTATCCAAATGGTGCAGCTGCCTGGAAGATGGTTCGTAAAAAACTTGATAGTGATGATGCTGAAGGATTCAAACAGAGACTCAAGGTTGCGCTCACGAATCTTGGTCTGTAATTTTTTCAAGTATACTTAGGAAGAGTTTCCAGTAATTGCTCAATGCTGTAGACTATCTCTCCCCTTGCTTCAATTGCTCCTAGAACGTATTGATTCTTGTACATTCTCCCAGCTCCTTTTCTTCTACTTCTGATATCCGTATAGAGTCCGATAACAGGAATGTTGGATCCATAGGCAACTCCTATCTCACAAGCAACTCCACTGTCGATGGGAAATTGATCAAGACACGCAACAATGACATCGCATGATTGAAGCTCTTCGGTATCTACTCTGAATATCTCTTCGTTTGTTGGATCTGCTTCACCATTGAAAGCTTCCTGTGGCAGGAAGACTGTATATCCTGCGGAACGAACTTTGGCAACCTCTATTTCATTGAATTTCCTATCCGCATCTGAGAAGAGGGCGTTAGCCCAGTATAGTTTCTTTCCCATCGATAACTCTTCCAATCTTTCAGAAATGTATGTTTGCCTTATCTTTGATATGGTTGATTGATGATGCCATTCTCAAATGCGCAAACTTGTGTTAAATAGCAAAAATGCGCATAATTTCGAGTTAGAATTCAAATCTGTCAATGAAAATAAGCATTAATAAGATGAGAATTTGTATAATCTATCTAGGTGCGAGAGAGAGAACCGTCGATAGCGCTCAGGATTTTGATTTGCGGGAAAAATTCATGGGTCATACCATCGCAGCCGGGAGAGAGAGTTTATGCTTATGCAGAAGAAGATGGGTCTTATAGTGACATCTGTCACTCTTATTCTCACAATTATGATTTTTGCACCACAGCTGATTCCTGTTGCAATGATGAATGATGGATCTACTCAGAGTGAAACCATTATAGAAACTGCTCTTGCGCCTCCCGGTATGTTAGCATATTGGGAACTGAATGAAAGTGAGGGTAGTATCATCCATGATAGCATTAGCCCCTATGTCGACGGAAACACAGTTGAAGGCCCATCTTGGATTACAGGAATAGCTGGGAGTGGTCTAGAACTATTTTCAGGTCAGTACATCGATTTCCAACGGGCAACTACGCTCTACGCAATAAACCATCTCACAATTGAAGCCTGGATAAATCTCCCAGATACCTCCGGTTTACATACCATCCTTATGAATTCGTACCTTTCCACCTACATTATGTATCATTTCGCAATAAAGGATGGTCGTCTCTATTTTGATAGACAAGATGGACCCCCTGGTAACTTTTACAATTCTTCGGCGATAATAACTGCTGGTGAATGGCATCATATTGCAGTTGTAATGAACGCTGAACCCACTGAACCCAATACAATCTCATTCTATATCGATAGTAACCAACAAGTAATTACCGGATACAACGATTATTACGGTGGACCTACAGGTCAAGTGATAATTGGAGCAGATATGTCGAGTAAAACTCCTTCATTCCTCCGAGGCATGATTGATGAAGTTGCAGTCTATAGCACCCTTATTTCTCAGTCTGTAATCGAGGAACATTATCAAAAGGGATTGCGTGGACTGGGATACCTTGATGATTTTCCAATTAATGAAGCACCAGTTGCGGTTGATGACTCTTACATAATGGATCAAGATACAGTCCTATCTGTTGATGCTCCTGGCGTCTTAGAGAACGATATGGACAATGACGATGATCCCATTGAAACTGATTTTGTGTCTAATCCAAGTAATGGTGTTTTGGAGCTGAACCCTGATGGGAGTTTTGTTTATACCCCTACTAGTGGATTTGTTGGAATTGATACTTTCGAATATCGTGCTTATGATGGTATAGACTATAGTACAAGTGCAACTGTAACGATAACCGTTCAAGCAGTGAATCATCCACCCGTCGCAGAAGATGATACCTACACTACAGATGAGGATGTCCCTCTATCGATTGCATCACCTGGTGTTCTCGCAAATGACCATGATCCAGAACCATGGGATTACATAACAGCGGAGCTTGTATCCGGACCACAAAATGGAACTCTCACCTTTTTCTTAGAAGGCGACTTTGAGTATGCTCCTGACACTGATTGGTCTGGAGTTGATACCTTCACCTATCGAGTATTTGATGGTCTAGAATATGGCAATGTTGCTACAGTGACAATCTCCGTGAATTCTGTGAACGATGCTCCTGAAGCTACAGATGATGCGTATACGGGATTTGAAGATACTGAGATGTTTGAAATTTCACTTCTCGCCAATGATTCTGATGTAGATGGAGATAGTTTAGTTGCAATTCTTGTATCTAGTCCTTCTACCGGAACATTTGATTTCTATTCTGATGGGTCTTTCAGATTCTCTCCATTACCCGACTGGTTTGGAGTTGAGACCTTCACCTACAAAGTAAATGATGGTCAAGAGGACAGTAACGTGGCAACTGTTACTCTCACCATATCCGCTGTGAATGATGCACCTATTGCATCTGATATCGCTTACTATGCTGATGAAAGCAGCACTCTATACGTTTTAGTGCCAGATGACATCCTAACACTGGGAGTCACTGATATTGATACATCATTTGAAATGTTGACAGTAGAACTTGTTGATGGACCTGCATTTGGTACACTCATACTGAATGCTGACGGTACGTTCGAATATTCCATTACTGGATGGTCCGGAACTGTTACCTTCACATACAGAGTATTTGATGGAACTGATTTCAGTAACACTGCTACTGTAACCCTCCATGATATTGGAGATGACGACACAACAGGACCTGAGATTTCAATCGTATACTCAGGTGATGGAACCGATGCCAGTCCGGGGTCTTGGACGGTATCAGTAGTCGACCCTGAGAGTGGAGTCGACTGGATTAGCGTAGAAATTGATGGCATCAGTGTGGGTACCAGTGAAGGAATCTATGCCGTTCCCAATTCATTAGGAGAACATACTATCGCTGTTTCAGCTGGAAATGCTGATCTTGATTTTGGACCTGAAGATCAAGAAACAAACACTTTGACCGATTCTGTAGCAATTATCGATGATGACATCACTGGTCCAGAAATTACTATAATTTACTCCGGAGACTCCACTGATGGTAGTCCGGGCATATGGACGGTCACAGTCGTTGATCCTGAGAGTGGAATTGACTCTATTATCGTGGAGATTGACGGTGTTAGTGTTGGTACTATCGAAGGAATCTATGAAGTTCCCAATTCACCTGGAGAGCACACAATCATGGCCACTGCTACAAACGGTGATTTCGACTATGGCCTTGCAGATCAGGAAACCAGCATATTAACTAATTCTGTAACAATTATCGATGATGACACGACGGGACCTGCGATTTCAGTAATTTACTCGGGAGCCACGACTGATGGTAGTCCAGGTATATGGACAGTATCAGTTATTGATTTAGAGAGTGGAATTGATTGGATAAACGTAGAAATTGATGGTATCCGCGTGGGTACTTTTGCAGGAACTTATGCAGTACCCAACTCATTAGGAGAACATACTATCACAGTTTCAGCTAGAAATGCTGACCTCGATGTTGGACCCGCAGACCAAGAAACCAGCACTCTGACCGATTCTGTAACAATTATTGATGATGACACAACAGGTCCAGAAATTACTATAATTTACTCCGGAGACTCCACTGATGGCAGCCCTGGTATATGGACAGTGTCAGTTGTTGATCCAGAGAGTGGAATAGACTCGATTAACGTTGAAATTGATAGTGTCAGTGTCGGTACTACCGCAGGAATATACGCAGTTCCTAATTCACCGGGAGAACACACAATCACGGTCACTGCTACCAATGGAGATCTGGATTACGGACCTGCGGACCAAGAAACCAACACATTCTCTAATTCAGTAACAATTATCGATGATGACACAACAGGTCCAGAAATTACTATAATTTACACTGGCGATTCCACTGATGGCAATCCCGGGGCCTGGACAATAGCGGTTATCGACCTTGAGAGCCGAATTGACTGGATAAATGTTGAAATTGATGGTGTCAGTGTTGGTAATATGGCTGGAATATACATAGTTCCCAACTCGCTGGGAGAACATACAATCACGGTCACTGCAACCAATGCTGATCTTGATTATGGACCTGCGGACCAAGAAACCAGCACATTGACAAATTCAGTGACAATTATTGATGATGACACCACTGGTCCAGAAATCACCATAATTTACACCGGAGATTCCACTGATGGAAGTCCTGGAACTTGGACAGTCACGATTACTGATGCTGAGAGTGGAATTGAGTGGATAAATGTTGAAATTGATGGTATCTTTGTGGGCACCACCGAAGGACCCTATGCAGTTCCTAATTTACTTGGACCACATACCATTATGGTTACTGCTGCCAATGCTGATCTTGATTATGGGCCTGCAGACCAAGAAACTAGCACATCGTCACATACGGTCACAATCGTTGATGATGATGTGACTCTTCCAAAAATTTCAATTATATACACAGGTGACAGGACTAACGTAAATCCTGGTTTCTGGACAATCACTGTATGGGATCCGGAAAGTGGTATCTACTCAGTATATGTCACGATTGATGGGATTGTTGTAGGTACGCTCGAAGGTGATTATGCAGTTCCTAATTCAGTTGGTTTCCATTCAATCTCTGTAACTGCAGTCAACAATGATTTGGATAGACCTTCGGATCAAGAGGTCGCTGAGGTCATATTTACAGTTAAGATTGAAGTGATATCTCAACTTACAGAGATTATCTATACGGGAGACACCTCAGGCGCCTATTCTGATCCAGTATATCTTGAAGCATTGCTACTCGATGCAACAGAGCAATCCCCGATTCCTGGTATGACCATCATGTTCACTCTTGGAACTCACACTGCATATGCTGTGACTAATGAAGATGGAGTTGCATCCGTCGTCATAATCCTCGACCAGAAAGAAGGAATCTATGAATTAATAGCATCATTTGATGATGACGGTGATTTCATAGGTTCATCTAGCACCAGTGAGTTTACCATCAATAGGGAATGTGCTTTGGTAATCTACTCTGGTGTGACACTTGTTGAAGCATCTGAAGAAATACTTACTTTGAGAGCAACTGTATTCGATGATGCAGATGGATACTGGGGTGACCTAACTAATGCCTACGTGACATTCACATTCTATCTCTCATCAGACCCTCTCACACCAGTTTATGTTACATATCCTGTCAGAGTTCGAACAACAGATGTTGTTGGAGTCGGTTTGGCCACTCTTGAGATATCTAATCTACCTAAAGGTGATTACCTCTTAATAGTCCGTCTTCTCCCAGAATACAACAGGTACTATTGCAATCCTGATTCTGACAAAACTTCGGTCTCAATCTACGAACCTGAACGAGCTCATGCACATGGTGCAGGAAAAATCAAGAGCCCAGATGGACACAACTCATTCTTTGCCTTTAGTGTGAAGTATACTTGCAAGGGGACTCTCAAAGGCTTCATTCTCTATACGTACACAGTGGGCGATTCAGTTTATCTTGTGAAAAGTCGTGACATAGTTGGCTTTGATATGGATGGATCGCATGCATTCTTTGAGGTCAATTGCACCATTAGTGGATTCAACTTCAAGACCTGGGAGATGTTTGGTTCAGATGAAAAGTATCTCGCAAGAATTGATGTCTTTGATAACAAGCGAAAGCCTGAAAGAGATGTCTTCCAGATTAGGATCTATGACAATCTCGGACTGGTAGAATACGAAGCTGGTTTCGACCCTTACGGTTATCTAGCGAATGGATGCATTGTTGTCACGCATGGAAGAAAATACTGAGCAATGATTGGGATTACTTCTTTGGCCTTGGTGCTTGCCAGATACATAGAATGATTACTAATACAATGATGAGGAAACTAAGAACTGACGTAGTAGCTGTGCCACCTGGAATGCTCGCTTGCACGTCTGGATGAGTTATAGCTCCTGATGCTATTAATAATGCAATAGAAACAATACAGTAGATCATGGTCTTATTACAATCCGATCTTGCTTGAGCCTGATAGGGGTCGTAGTGAGATTCTAAGCTTTCATTCTCCAAAGATAATGCACCAATCGAATTACTCTGGAGTACTACTATATTTCTTCTCTTCGACGTATATTCTATGATTTTCAAGAACTAGAAGGTCTTTTTGCATTCACCATGATTTTCAGCTAGACTTTTGTGCTAAAGATGATAATAGAATACAGTACATTCACGAGGATTAGACTATGGTGGTTGTTATTGTTCTCATAAAGGTCCTAGCTAAACAGTCAGAAGCAACTTTAGAGCATATAGAGAAAATCCCAGAGGTAGAACACGTGCATATGGTAACTGGACCATATGACATCATTGCCTATGCAGATATTCCTGAAAAATCAGGCATGAGAAGACTTGTTGAAAACATCCATGACGCTCCAGGCATAGAACGAACCGAAACATGCATGGCGATTTGATCTAGAGCCGCGAACAGCAGCATGCATTGGTATGTGTTTTAGCTTAGTGGACTATGCAATTTCATTCGACGTCTCTAAAGAAATGAAATATATAGATGATTCAAAAATGGCGTTTTATGAACGAGACACTGAAAGTAATCGATGGTAGACGATCACTCAGAGGATATGACACAAGAGAAATCTCTGAGGAACACAAGAAGTTGATCCTACATAGCGCTTTTCGTGCACCGACTGCTGGGAATCTGATGCAATATTCCATCATCGAGGTTGCAGATCAAAAAATGAAGGATAAACTAGTGACCACATGTGATAACCAACCCTTTATTGCAAAAGCCCCTCTAGTCCTTCTTTTTCTTGCAGACTTACAAAGATTGTATGATTTCTTCGAATATTCTGGAGTTCCTACACTCTGCAAGGAGCGGGGTGTAGAATATGTTACTCCAAAAGAAGCCGACCTATTGCTTGCTTCTTGTGATGCAGTGATTGCCGCACAGAATGCAGTGATTGCTGCTGAATCTTTAGGTATCGGTTCTTGCTATATTGGCGACATCATGGAAAATATTGAGGACCATAGAGCGATGTTTGATCTACCGAATTGGGTATTTCCAATAGCTCTCCTATGTTTTGGCTATCCCCTTCGTGAAGATCGGGATGTGAGAGAGAAGACGCCTCGCTTTTCTGAGCACCTGGTATATTTCAAAGATAAATACAAACACATCGACATGAAGGAGTTCGAGTCTGAATTTGCTTACCGATTCAAGGATGTCACGAAAAGTGGGCAGTCAATATATTTCCAGAAAACAGGATCCGATTTTGCTGCTGAGATGCGCCGTTCGGTCAATGTAGCATTAAAGGACTGGACGAAGAAAAAATAGTAATCACAATCACTGCGCGATTTGGAATTCTTTCGAATCATTCTGTTCTATCAGATTATCCTGAATCAGTTGCTTGAGTACCTGCTTCACATCTTCCGAATCAATCTCATCCTCGGAGAGCTGTGAAATGATTTTCTCAGTGGACAAAGAATCCGACTGCGTGAGCAGTTGAACTATTTTCCCTCGCATCTGTCTTGTTGAGCCATTAAATTGTGGTTGTTTTGATGTTGGCTCTATTCCAGTAGAGGCTGATGTTAGAACTGTTGAACCATAGTCCATTAAGGCATTATGCCAGTCACTAGATTTACCACTGAGAAGAAGAGCATCCGCTATATTCTGAAGATCCTTTTCAGTTGCATCCTCTTCAGCAAATCCCAACGCAATAAATATCCGTCGTATGTTCGTATCGACTGCAGCTACATCCTTATTGAAGGCGAATATGAGAATTGACCGCGAAGTGTATGGACCAATTCCCTTCAGCTTTCGCAGTTCATCTACTTCCTGAGGAAACTCTCCTTTTTCTAGAATTTGCCTCGCAGCCTCTTTCAACCATACAGCTCGGCGATTGTAACCCAGTCCACTCCAGACTGTGAGGAGATGTTTTGTGTTTGCAGATGCTAGATGTTCCAGAGTTGGAAACTCGCTCAGGAACTCGTGATACTTTGAAACAACTCGTGAAACTTGCGTCTGTTGTAGCATCACTTCAGAAACGAGTACCTCGTAGGGAGTGGGGCTCTTCCTCCACGGCAAATCACGTGCGTTATTCTTCCACCAGCTCATGATGCGTTTTTGAAATTCTTCGATTGACTCTTGATTATGAGTGCTCAATGTTGGTGCTCCTAGAAGTATGAAAAGAATCTTGGATATAAAACCAATCCAATAGTATTTTTCCAGAATCCGAAAAATTAACTTGGTACTTGTTGCGTTTCACATCCTAGATATCAAGGAACTTTGAGATATGTCTGAGAAAAAGAAGGAAGAATCCCGTCGGCGCGCAAAAATAGTAGCGGACAATGCTAGATGGGCTAGAAAGACAGGAACCTCTCGACAGATGACTCCAGGAGTGAAGGTTGTTGGTGCTCCCCTATTCCGAGACCCCCCTGAGGAATCTAAGAAAAAATCATATGAATTATTGGAGGACCTTGTGCTTGCTTACATTTTGAGGAAAAAGGGTATTGCAATCACAGATCAAACCACCATTCCAACAATCTATCGGAAGGTCGAAGATGTTGAAGTGGCTGACGTGATGATTGCACGGATTCTAGGTCTTGATGAGAAGTATGGCCTTGAGCGTAAATTCTTCTTCAGAAGTAGACAAGCAATTCATGCTCATCGCTTTCCGGATGGAACAGTTATTGAAGTCGGACTGCAGAGTTATTCGGGGTATGTTAGCAGAACCTACTATGTTGTAGATGGGACAGAGTTCCGAGCATTTGCTCAGGATAACTTCAGGAAGACTGATTGAACTAAAGTATGATTCCTGCTAACTCTTATATTCAATCAGGTTGATTCAACTCATCTTATAATGTGGTTATGATAATGAAGAAAGTACTAGTTGTTTTTGATTCGAATTATGGTAACACGGAAAAACTCGGAAGAGAGATTGCTGCTGGAATCGAGGAGTCTGGACTTGCTGAGTGCAAGGTCATCAATATTGATGATGTAGACTCTGAGGACCTCACTGTCTTTGATGGCGCACTCTTTGGAGGTCCGATACATGCATTCCGAGCAACCCGTGGAATTAAGGGTGCAGTAAAGAACGCAGCAAAGAAAGGACTCAAAGCAAAGATTGTCGCATCTTTTGACACCTATCAGGCTCCTGGTCATATGGGGAAGGCGGCTAGCCAGATTGAAGGTGAGTTGAAGAAGAAAATTCCTGGTGCAAAGGTCATTTCTCCCGGTCTGAGTGCACTTGTGCTAGATCGAAAGGGTCCTTTGAAGGATGATGAACTTCCAAAGGCACGAGAGTTTGGTAAGAAATTTGCTCAGGAATTATCTGCATAAGACCCTGACCAAACAATTCATAGACGGATACGAAATTCTGCAACTTGGTTGAATTACATGAAGGATTTGGACAAGTATTACGATGCAAACAAAACCATGTGGGACCAGTTTGCAAAAATCAATGCCGAATCTAAGACATACAAAACAGAAGAATTCCTCAAAGGTGAAACTTCACTAAACTCCATCGAACTTGAGGAACTTGGTGATGTAAGGGGAAAGAGTCTGTTACACCTTCAGTCCCATTTCGGTCTCGATGCCCTCTCCTGGGCACGCGAAGGTGCAAAGGTTACTGGAGTTGATTTTTCGACTGAAGGGATTGGTATCTCTCGAAATCTAGCCAAGAAGGCAAACATCGACGCTCGATTCATCCAATCTAACCTCTTTGATCTCCCTGATGTGTTAGACGAGAAGTTCGATATCGTCTATACCTCATACGGAGTCCTTGTCTGGTTACATGATTTGAAAAGATGGGCTGAGATAGTTGCACACTTTTTGAAACCTGGTGGAACATTCTACATTGCTGAATTTCATCCATTTCTTTGGACACTAGATAATGAAAATCCTGAAGATTTCAAATTTATTCGGAGTTATTTCCCTCAAAGCACGCCTTACGAGTTTGAGGTCGATGGATCTTACGCGGAACCAGACAAGAAGATCGAACCTCAAATGGACTATGAGTGGGCTCATGGGTTGTCTAGTATAATCACATCAATCATTGAGGCTGGTCTTCGCGTCAAATTCTTTCACGAGTTCAACAAAATGCCATTTCAGATTTTCCCGTTTTTTAAGAAGAAGGATGATGGATACTGGTACTATGATCATCCAGAGGTGCAACTTCCACTCATCTTCTCTTTGAAGGCAACCAAGGAGTGAATCAAGTAGTACGTAAGGACACAAGTTGATTCTAATAGGAAGACTTGGCTATTCATAAATGGTTGAAGGGATGAAGAAGTTTCGCAAGGCTGCATTAGTTTCCGTCATCATTGGACTTATTGTCATTGGCATATACTCAGTGGAACCATTCAGCCTAAACCTCCCCCTCTCTTCTTATTTTTACATTTCCTATTCTCAAATAAAATACGTTTGTTCTGAGGACGATTTACTGAATTTCTTCTTCAGAGGCTTTGGCCTTCTACTTTCAATTGCTCTTGCCAGTTGACTATGAAAGAGAGGATTCAGAACATCGTCATTTGCTGTATACATCTTCACTGCAGCTTCTACGGAGTTCAATAATTCTACCTGAAATGGTGGTTTCAAGTATCTATTTACCATGGTCACAGCCCCTCGGAGGTTCTGTATCGCTCTCTGCTCTCTTCGCCTATACCAATACGAGTAGGTTCCTGTGTTTCCACGACCTCGCCATCTTTCAGCATCCTTTCTCAACTTGTAGATCTTTGTTGCGAAGAACTCGTGGACTACCCGCATTTGGTTTACGTTTGGTATTTCCAGTATCTTGATCACTGCTCCTTCTGAAGGTCTATCATAACCAATTTGCTTCAAAATATTCGATAATCTACTTCTAATCGCCTCGTTTCCATCTTCACCCATCTCTGTCAATGCTACTACCGAAGCTCTGACGACAGGTCTACTCTTGTGTTCAAGATATGGGGTGATGAGTTCCACAAGTCCTGATGGTTCCTGTTGCCTTAATGCGTTGATAGCCGCAGCTTTGATAGTATTCCCACCGCGGGTAATTAAGTCTACAAGGACCTTCTTACACTCTGGTGAGTAGATACCCCCAAGAGATCCAATCATTGCTTCGAGGTCTTTCGTAATTCTACGTTGTGGTTGTTGAACAGGTTCCTTCAGGATATCGATTGATGCTACGTGCCCTACATTTCCCAGTGCCTCTGCAATCCTGATTCTTACCTTTCTGCTTTGATCGAGCGCTAATCTATGATGGAGAAATGGGAGAACTCGTGAATCTCCGGTTCGTCCAAGGTTTCGTGCTGCTGTTCCTCTGTTGCCTGGAACCTTGTATAATGTTAGACGAACTGCATCTGCAAGAATATTCGCGGTACCCTTTGTACACCTACTTTTGAAGACAGAACTACTCCCAAGAGTCCTGTATCTCTTGTCCATATCCACTTCTTCAGCAATTTCACCTGTGAGACTTTTTACAGCGTTCGCTGCGTTATCAGTTATACTCTCGTCAAGCCAAGTTCTCCGTCGCCAACGACGCCAACCATAGGCAGTAGGCGTGCCACTCTCATGAGGTTTGGACCCCTCTGCCATCAAAACAGCGAATCCATAGAAGGTACCCAGAACATCTATTCTTGATGGATTCTTTTCGAGTTGCGCTAGTTCCTTTTTCCGAGATTCGATGACATCTTGCACCAGTATTGCATACGGGGTCTCTGCCATCCCTTCAACATCGAGAAAGTAGGTGTGTCTATTCGCAATCTGCTCTCTCAGAAGCTCCATTGCTCTATGGATTCCATCCAATTGCACCTCATGGAGAGTGGCTCCTTCAAGATCATCGAATTCATTGAATATGTTTGAGTCGGTTCCTCCTACAGCTTCCAATTCTAAGAGCGCAACCAAGGCATCTCGAGATTTGCCTGTGGACTTGGCTTGCTGGACCTGTTTCAGAAATCCGTTCCAGTCATCATTCAGTAGGTACTCATCAGCTCGTTTCTCTAACTCTCTGTAGTTCCTTCTTGTGACAAGATTAGGAATAGTATCCTGCTCCATCGTAACTCCCAATGATAGTGGCGTGTGCAGGTATATTAACTGCTACAGTACTTTTGGACAGGATTTGTTATGTCCGGAATGAAGCCTACGCAGAAATTTAGAGAGTCAAAGAGTCTATTTGGCTTCGTGACTCTAGTTGCAGTGGTAGCAGGAAACCAGGCAGATTCTGTTTCACAATGTGGAAGAGGAAACATCGAATTCTAGGAGGACTATGGGATTGACTAATTGCAAACTTGATGAGAATGATAGGAATGAAGCAATCAGAAGATTCGAACAAATACTCGGTCGGCAAAACCTAAAATTCATCAAAGAAATTAATGTTGCTCCTGTTTCTGAAATAGGGGTACCCGGTCCAATCACCTTGGTTAGAAAGGCGTTCAAAACATCAGGAAAACCCGCTATCCTACTCCGAATCCTCGGTCTATTGTTGTCTAGTATTCTGGTGATATTCAATTTTGAATCCTATCTATTCGTATCAATATCTCTGGTTACAAGCCTTCTTTTCTATCTCTGGATTGATTCAGTGTTACTATGGTTTGACAAAGAAAAGGGACAAGTTACTATCAAATGGTTCATGCTATCAATTCTCACTAGTCTATTCATTGTCTTTGGAATAGTTGTTTTCGTTAACCCATTCATATCTGCCGCATTGCTAAACGATCCGCTGAGATTCTGGGAGATTGAGCTGTTTGGAATTTATCTAACAGTAATGACGACATTTATTGGAGTCTTTTCTAGCTATAGGCTATATGTTGGACTTGCTCATTTTGAACGTGTACTCTTTGAAGGTCGATTTGTAGCAGTCCGTCGTTGTCTTCGTGCAATAAATCCAATGCATTCGCTCGGGAGTCCAGATAATCCTACGAGAGCTGCATTACAATCCGAAATTGAATCTGCATGTCTGAAGTACTTGTTTCTACTAGTAGTTTCCTTATCCATTTCTTATTTTGTACCATTCCTGTATCCCGCAACGACAGATATCTATCTTATACTGCTTTGCTCTGTATCTATCATAGGATTGGTAATACTATCATCCCTACTTGTTCGACTTGTTATGGGAGTGAAAATTCTCTTCCGTACAGCTTTGACGATTGAAATCGTTACCCTCTCCTTAGTTTCTATCCCTCTGTCATTCTTACAACAAGGTCTATTGTTAACAGGGCTTCTTTATTTTGCTGGTGCACTTCTCTTGGTAGAGATTTGGAAGTCTATTAAAGAAACTGCAGCAGAAAACCCGCAGTTAGCAGGACAGAAGTACTTCGAATGTTATCTTGCTTCACTTAATCGGGAGGATGCGCTGCATTTCGTGGACCAAACACTTCAAAAATTAGATACTATAATACCAGAGGAATGATAGAAAAAACCCTCAAACCTTAGATCTGAGAGCTCAGGAATCGTTTCCAGTCATCGGTTTCGATGTATTCTTTCGCTCGTTTCTCCAAGTCAGAGTACTGTCGCCGTGTAATAGATTTGGAAATTGTTGCCTTTCCCATCATAACTCCCTATTTTCGTCAGTATGTGGGTATATTCACCGCACAATTTCAGTGCACCATTCTCAATAGAAAGAATTCAATGCTTTTTTTCCATAGATTCTAATAGAAGTTCATCCAAGTATTAGGGGATTGTGAGAAAGAAACCAAGACTTAGGAGCGGGTTCAACTCACATTTACTCATGAGTGTACTAAAGAGGAGGAAGATATTGTATGAGAAGAAAAATTCTGGTTTGTCTATTGTTCACCTTCGGTGTTCTTCTATTTGCACCTTGGCCTACGATGGTGAATAATTCCACTTTGCCACAAACGGCCTCTGATATGATGTTGGAAAACAAAGGATTACTCGCTGAAGATGGCGTGACTTCCTACATCAATCCCATGTGGAATTATTCCTATGGCGGAACTGGAGCTGGGACTCCATACTCGATTATAGAAGTAAGTACTGGGGGATATGTCGTTACTGGTAGGATCTACAGCTATGGAGATTTATATACAGATATGTGGTTGGCACGTATTGACTCAAGTGGCGTCTTGCTTTGGAACCGAACCTTCGGATATTCTCAAGATGATGCTGGATATGATGTTTTGGAACTTGCAGATGGAGGATTCATCGTTGCTGGATATACTTTTGACACAGGCCTGTGGGCCTATAACCTCTGGCTTGTTCGTACCGATGAGGATGGCAATCATGAATGGAATGTAACTCATGGGTATTCAAGTGATGAAAAGGGTATAACAATAGTCGAGCTTGAGGATGGAAGTTTCACAATTGCTGGAACATCAACTAATTATGGAACAAACGGCATCTACATCTTACACACTGATGAAAATGGTATAAAAATCTGGGACAATGTTTTTCCCGCAGATGGAAT
>CAZMBV010000030.1:0-18945 GCA_964564335.1 uncultured archaeon | reverse complement strand
TGTGACACAATTCCTCCTTCTTTATTGTGCGAATGATCTCTAGAATCTTGGTTTTGACATTTTGAATATATGGACCCATAGATCCAGTATTGTCTACAACAAATACAAGATCTAGTTGCCCTAATTTTTCTGACATTTTCTTATCTCCTAAAATTGCGTGCTAGGAAAAGACTGTAAATGGTAGTGGCGGCTCCTAAACGCTTCGGAATAACCTATCATGAACGAAGATAAAGATTGGCCTGATTTCTCACAGTTTATAGGTAATCCTTTCCAATTTAGAAATCATGCAATTACTTCAGGATAAATCAGTGAAGGATTTTGTTCAAATCCATGTGATCTTTGCTGTGCTTGCGGCTATTACACTTCTGTTCCCTTTTCCAGGAGTTATAGTTGATCAGAAAATGTTACTCCTAGTGATTCTCTATAATGCACTTATTGTAGTAGAATTCTATTTGAAAGGATATGAAGAATGGAAAAGCATCTGGTTGTTCAGTTTTATCCTAAGTCTATTCATGGTATTTCCAGATTGGTATCTTGCAGAAACACTGGGAACTCTCGTATTTCCATCAGGTAGTTTGCCAATGATTGGTGGAGCTATTCCGCTCTATATGGCAGGGCTCTGGTCGATACCTTTCTTCATCATCATATTTGTAGGAGAGGAGATTCAAAAGAGGAAATCAATTGAAATGACATATTGCATTGTTTCAATACTCAGTGTTCTAATCTTTGTACTGTCAGAGTTAACTCTCGTCAATCTCCCTTCATGGATTGCTACGGTCACTGGGATGACTGGAAATCTTGCGTGGTATATCATCATACCAGAAATGCTACTTGGACTCTCCGCATTCATCTGCTATAACATCATTAGTGAAAGGAAAACATGGATGAATCTCATTGGCGCATTCATTGTGATGATTCTCTACATTGGAAATGCATCATTCTTCTATTTTTTGATTGAAACATTACTTCTTGGTACGTAGGTTCATTCTCGATAATGGTTGACGATAGGCATTTTCCAGCCGATTCCAAATGACTTCTTGGTTATTCTGATGCATGGAGGTGCTTGCCATCTTTTATATTCAGCAAGTCGCACTCTTCGATAGACATCGTTCACCACATTTTCGGGATAACCCAGTTCGATTAATTCCTTTTTTCCTCGACGATTCTCAACTATCTCATCAACCATCGGGCTCACTATATCAAAATCGAAGGGATCAAACTGGTCCTCTTTCAACTCAGCAGAGGGTTTCTTTGTGATAGATGCATGGGGGACTACATCTCGTCCCTCTCTTCGATTTACGTATTTAGCAAGTTGGTAGACTTCAAGCTTGCTAACATCTCCAATAACACCTACACCTCCTGTCATATCACCATACAAGGTGCAATACCCCAAAGCTAGTTCCGTTTTATTTCCCGTATTTAAAACCAAAATCTTTAGTTCCTTCAACCTGTTTGAGTAATCCATCAATATATTCCCACGAACACGAGGTTGAATATTCTCATCAGCTACTGGGTCATCTTGAGAGATATCCACATTGTAATGCTCTCTTAATTCCATTAAAGACCTCTCTGTACTTTTGCGAAAAACATTAACAACAGCTTGTATTGGAACTTCAAGATATTCGATACCCAAGTTGTTGGCCAGCTTTTCGGCATCACTTTTACTATGATTACTTGAGAACTTCGAAGGCATCGAAACTCCAATTACATTCTCAGGACCGAGAGCATCAACTGCAATGCAAGCAGTAAGTGATGAATCAATCCCACCACTTAAGCCCAATACTGCTTTCTTGAAACCTGTTTTTCTAAAGTAATCACGAATTCCAAGGGTCAATGCATCATACATCTCTTTCTTTTTATCATAGTCGGGTATTGCAATTCGTGTACCTTTCCAAGATTTTGTATCTATTTCAACAATTAGCAGATCTTCTTCAAAAGCCATGCTCGCTGCAATCAAATCACCCTTTGAATCAACGGCAAAACTCTGTCCATCGAAAACTAACTCATCTTGACCACCAATTAAGTTGACAAAAAATATCGGAACACCATTACGTTTGGCTTTCTCGATAGCTAGATCATGCCTTTCAAATATCTTACTAACATGGAAAGGTGAAGCTGAAATATTGATGATTAGATTTGCGCCATTCGTACAAAGAATATCAGTAACTTTTGTTTCATACTCTGCATCCCAAAGATCCTCGCATATCTCAATTCCGAGTGAATAAGTGTTCTTTCCAACTTCGATAGGGGTTGGTACAACATCATCTATCGAACCAGGTTCAAAGTATCGTTCTTCATCAAACACATCGTAAGTAGGAAGGAGAGTTTTGTGTACAATCCGAATTAGCTTACCATCTTCAAAGAGAGCAGCAGAGTTGTATAGATTCTTTTCAGCATCATAATCAATAAAACCTACGATAACAATCATTCCCTCAGATTCTTGCGCAATCTCAAGAGTGGCTTCTTTGTTGGCTTTAAGGAAAGCGTTTTCGTATAGAAGATCATGAGGGGGATACCCAGTAATCACCAACTCTGGAAAAGCCACAATGGAAGCTCCTTCTCTACGGGCTCTTGCAATTCCATCAACAATCTTGGTTTGATTCCCTTTGATATCACCTACTGTTGAGTTTACTTGAGCTAACGCTATCTTCATGGATATCACCAGTTTACGCGTGAAACGGAGTGTAAAGACTTTTGTCCCGAGTGTTACCGGCAAAGAAAAGCCTGAAATCTTCAATCGTGGCAGAGATTTCCACATTCAAACGGAGGGGATTAGTCTATTGACAATTTTGGATGAATCCTCTTCCCAATCCAAATTTGAGATGATTCTACTACTACAAAGAAAATCAAAATAACAAATTGTAGATACAAATGGGATGTATGAAATCATGCAAAGTAGTTATTCTTGGATTATAGTTTCGGGCGAATAAAATCTAAGCTTGAACTTTAGGGAGCCACACTCTAATCTTGGCACCGTGTTCAGGAGACCCTGCTACCCTATCATGGATCTCAAATGCTCCGCCATATTTGTTCGCAATTTGAATGCACTGCAGAATTCCTACTCCACCAGAACGTCGCTCAGGACTGAGGAGATTCTTTTTCAGAGAATCTTTGATACCAGGTCCATTATCAGCAATTGTGATTTCATACCCATCTCCAGCCAAAGCTAGGCGAGTCCACACTTTCCGTTCATTCTTATTGTTGTGTTTAACAGCATTGGAAAATACGTTCATTAGCATATGACAGAGGAATCTATCAGCATTTACAACCGCTTCAGTAACTTCTACCTTACTTTCAACATCGACATCCTTGTGCTCATCATGGAATACTTGCACGCACGATTTTAGCGTGAAATCTAGAGAGGTCTTTTCAAGAGGTGTAGATAATAGCGCAGCAGTCGCTTGAACAGATGTAATGAGTTCACTTGTTTCTTGAACTGCGTCCGTAACATGATGTAATAGGGAAAGTTTGGATTGATCTGTTTCATCAGTTGTTAGAAGATCGGTTGCAATCATAATGGCCTGTAAGAGATTTCGGATATCATGACCAGTAATGTCTTGATAAAGCATAGCGACACCATGTGCTTGACGTGCTTCTTCTTCCGCCTGCTTGAGATCTGATACATCTCTTAGTACCATTACTGCTCGTTCTCCATCTTCGTGAGGACTGAGTTTTGCAGAAAACCACTTTCCATTCATTGGATACTCGAACGTTGTTGTAATTTTGTTTTCTAATGTAGCCTGCACAAGTTCTGTAATTGTCTTTACTACAGAGGGAATGAATATTTCAGGAATTGATTTTCCTATGTAGCGCTCAATTGTGAGGTCTCGAACAATTGGTGTTTGAGAATAAAATTCTGAAACCGTCCCTTCTGAACTGAATACAATTACAGTATCATTTAATGACTCAATGAGCATCCTGTGTCTACGTTCGCTTTCACGAAGTGCTTCTTCAGCTACCCGTCGTTGATGCCTGTTGTCTGCTTCATTCATCTCACGTTCGATAGCAGGAACTAGACGACTCAAGTTGTTTTTTGTAAGATAATCATGTGCACCAGCTTTCATCATATCTACAGCAGTCTCATCTGAAATAGTTCCAGATACAATGATGAAGGGGATATCAATACCCATACTTCGAACAATGCCCAAAGCATCGTTAACACTGAACGCAGGCATCATGTAATCACAAATTATGGCGTCCCAAGTACTATCGCTCAGAGCATCTTTCATCTCAGCAGAAGTGCAGACTCTTTTCATCTCAAAATCCATGTTACCTCTTCTTAGTTGACGTTCTAAAAGAATGGCATCATCTTCAGAGTCCTCAATGAGCAAAATTCGAACTTCCCCGGTCACCTTTCAGTACCTCCAGGTGGGCTTACATTGAGAACTAACCAATAGAGACCTAGTGTTCGTATTGCTTGAACGAATTGATCAAAATCAACTGGTTTCTGAATGTATGAATTTGCACCTAGATTATAGCTTTCACAGATATCCTGTTCTTCCTTAGATGATGTTAGAATTACAACTGGAAGTAGCTTTAACGAATTGATTAATCTTATTCGTCTTAGAAATTCTAATCCTCCCATCCTTGGCATCTTGAGGTCTAGAAGTACCACAACAGGAGAGTCAGAGGTGTCCCGCCCCAGATATTGTCCCTCCCCAGTCAGATATTCAGCAGCCTCCTGGCCATCTCTAGCTACAATAACCTCGTTGAGAATATTAGCCTGCTGAAGTGCTCTAAGAGTGAGAAGAACATCATCAGTACTATCTTCAACCAGGAGTATTTTTTTGCTGCTCATTTCCAAGAACACCTTCAATCAGGTATTGTGAAATAGAAGGTCGAACCCTCATTCACTTTACTTTCAGCCCAGATTAATCCTCCGTGTCTAGTTATTACTCGCTGGACTGTAGCCAATCCAATCCCAGTTCCTTCAAACTCCTCTGATGGATGAAGTCGTTGGAATGGTGTAAATAATTTTTCCTTGTGTTTCATATCAAATCCAGCACCATTATCCTTGACGAAAAATACTCGTTTTCCATCCATCAGCCTTGTGCCAAATTCGATCTTTGCCTCATCAACCTTATCAGAAAACTTCCATGCATTCTCAATAAGATTATGAATTGCTACTTTCATTAGTCGACGATCACATCTAGCTGTCGCTACATCAACTGCAGTAAAGATTACAGATCGGTCTGGTTCTAATTCTGCAAGTTCTTGCATTGCCTCACGCGCAAGATTTGAAAGATTCACATTCACTTGGTCCATCTCTGTACGAGTGACTCTAGAGAGGCTCAATATGTCCTCAATAAGAGAGCCCATTCTAGTTGCAGCGGCTCGAACTCTGCGGAGATAGTCTTGACCTGTTTCATCAATGTTTGCAGAATAATCTTCAAGCAATGCTTTGCTGAATCCATCCATTGTTCTTAGTGGTGCTCGTAAATCATGAGAAACCGAGTATGCAAACGCTTCAAGCTCTTTGTTTGCTGCAGCAAGCTGAGCAGTTCTTTCTTGCACTCGTTGTGCAAGTTCTTGATTTAATTCTCGGATTTGTCTTTCAGCTAGTACTCTTTCAGAGATATCAAGAAATGACGTGACAATATTTTTAGATGACGCTCTGAAGATTTGGAGTTGAACCGCTCCTAATACGTTGCCTTCCCTATCCACTAGGTCATCTTCCAAATTCCAAGGGATTCCTGTTGCCAATATGTCTTTGTACTTGTCTTCTATTACTTTTCCACTCTGACCCCTAATTTCGTAATCTAATCGAGACCCAATTTCAAAATGCTTGATACCACTATACTTCATATCGAATTCTTCTGAAGCAGGATTAGCATCCACTAGTATCAAATGGTCATCATCTGATATCTCAGCTAGATGCATTCCAACAGGGGAACTCTCGAAAATATTCCTGAATTGAGCTTCGGATTCTTTCAATGCATCTTCAGCTTCAATTCTTTCGGTAATATCTGTCACAATGGCAATTGTACCATCAATCTCACCACCATCATCTCGAGATGGGACAGCAGATATTCTAACTGTTCGCTTCGCTCCATCTTTCCGAATGAACTTATGAGTGTAGCTTGATGCCGTTCCCATTCGGCGCATTTCTGTCTGTTTCACAATCTTCTGAATGTCATCAGAATCTACGATATCGAGAAGGCTCATACCGATGAGTTCCTTTGGTTGATATCCGAGCATCTCTGCAAATGATTTGTTTACAAAAATTAGACGCTCATCGAGATCAGCCAATCCAATTCCTTCTAACATATCAGTGATGAGTTCCTGATACCTTCTTTTACTGATTTTCAAAGCCTCCTCAGCTTTTTTGCGTTCAAAAAGAGTGTTCAACAATCCTGCAAGAGTATCAAAGAACGGTCTCGTCGATTCAGGAATATCGGTATAGGTGAATGAACCGATACTAAATACTCCAATCATCTCGTCCGACTCATTCACTATCGGCCATACTATGACGGATTTAACGTTAATATCTTCAAAGCGTTCCTTAAATTTCAGAGTTGATTCATGTTTGAAAACATTTGAAGCGATTATCTTCTCCTTTGTTGTGGCCACTAGTGAAACAAGATGTTGTGGTTCTTCATCAGTACAACAGGGGATAGACGGTGTGAGTTTTGAAGGTTCTATCCCAACAATAGCCGTAGGTTGCAGGACTTTCTCCTCCGCATTATAAAGGCGGAGTGTGCCAAAATCAAATCCAAGTGCGTCAATCAATCCCTTTAGTATGTTGGAAGCTAAATCGCTGGTATCTAATGAATGGACAACAGCAGTTGCTATTGATTGGAATGCTTTTCTCTCCCGTTCCAACGCATCTTGTGCTGTTTGTTTCGCAATATCTGCATACCTTCTTTCCAAAAGAGTTCCAAGCATTCTTGATATTGGGCTAAAGAGTTCTTTATCACTATCAGTGAACGTTCTTGGGGTATCGGTAGAGAAACCAATAACAGCTATAACATTGCCATTTTCGTCAAGGATTGGTGCAGCCAAAGCTGATTTCGTAACAAATGGTTGAAAACTCCTCAAGAAAGGTTTCGCAGATACGTCATTTGCTATATCAGAAATATACAGGGGCTCCTTTGTTTGATAGACATGGGAAATAAAAGATGAATTGGTAGCCTCATCGGTCAGATGAAAATCGGGGTTGACAGGACTTGAGAAATACCCAACGGCTGCAGTGAGATGAAGGACATTTCTCTTGGCATCATATTCTGTAAATATTCCATTATCAAAATTATATGCCTCAACAATTCCATTGAGTATATTTTGAGTTAACTCAGTGATATCTTTAGATTGGACAAAGGATTCAGCTAATTCTCTGAAGATTCTTCTATCTCTATGGAGAGCTTGCTCAGCATCGTATCGCGCAGTGATTTCACGTATAACAACAACGATGCTGGTTCCATCCTCATGAGGCGAAATGTTTGCGGAGAACCATCGGTTATGACCTTTAACTGTCAGAGGATAATCTAGAGTTATACTGTGACCGGTTTCTCTAACTGCTTGAATAGACTTCAGATAATTTTCTGCCACTCCTTCAGGAAGTACATCTAAAATATGTCTACCCATGAGTTCACTTGATGGTATATAGAGTATCTCATCATTTCCAGTGTATACTTCTGCATAACTATCATGTTCATCATGAACAATGACCAAATCATTTAACGATTGAAGAAGCATTCTACCTTTGGCTTCACTCATTCGTAGTCCGTCTTCCATCTCATGTCTTTTTGTGATATCAATAATTGTAACCTGAATCGCAGGTGAACCCCGATAATTAATCCTTCCAGCAGACAATTCAACCCATATCTGAGAATTGTCTTTTGTAATCAATCGGACTCCAATGAAATCATCCCGAGATTCTTCACGTAATGCAGATCTAAGATAATCACGGAAAAATTCTTGATCGTTAATGTGTATCAGATTTGTGATTTCGTTAGTGTCCATCCTTACTAATTCTTCGACAGAATAGTGCAACATATTTGCCAATCCACTATTCACAAAATCGATAGTGACTGGTCCTTTAGGTATTATTGCTATACCAATCAATGATTGTTCTACAATTGTCCGATACTTTGATTCTTCCTCTCGAAGTGCCTGTTCAGCAAGTACTCTTTCAGTAATATCGAGAATGGTTCCTGAAGCACGTTTCGTACCCCCCTCTGCGTTATATTCAATGACCTTCCCACGCTCAAGAATCCATTTGTAATCTCCAGATTTTGTTCTCATTCTATGTTCAGAAGAGTAGAAAGGGGTTTCTCCACGTACATGGGTATTCCATCGTTCCTCCATTATTGGAAGGTCGTCAGGATGAATCAGGGTTTCCCACTTATCGTAATCAATTCCGATATCCTCTGGTTCAAAACCAAGTATCCGTGCATATCTATCACTCAATTTCAGTTCATTCTTCTCTGTATCCCAATCCCAAACTCCAAGATCAGCTCCCTGAAGTGCGAGATCTAGACGCTCTTCACTTTCTCTTAGAAACTCAAGAGTTCGCTTCTTCTCAGTTACATCTCGCATAATACACTGAATGTGCAGGGATTCACCATTCTCATCTCGTACTAGTGAAACACTATTATCAACTGTTACTTCTTCGCCACTTTTTGTACGAAGTGTTCGTTCGTATATTGGAAGAATTTTCCCTTCAAGGAGTTCTGCAAATCTTGATTTGGCCTCTGCTAGTTCACTCTTGGCAATGATATCAGTGAATCCAATCTCACAAAATTCGGCAAGTGAGTAACCAAGGAGCTCAGAAGCACGTTGGTTCGCATCAATATGCATTCCTTCAAGATTCAGAAGGAGAATGGCATCATTCGTTTGTTCAAAAAGCGCTCTGTATAGCTTCTCAGTTCTCTTTCGTGCTTCTTCATTTTTATGTCGTTCAGTCACATCCCAGACAAAAGAACATAACATCGAACCACTAGATGTTGGAATTTTGAAAGATTGTTGTTCAAACCATACTAGTAAATTCGTTTTAGGATGAATGAACTCGCCTTTGGTTACTTTATTTAACCAGTACGCATCACCTTCAGTGTAAAACGAAGAGAGTGCAGTTTCTACATTCTTCATGTATTCAGGAATTTTTGAAGCTCCAATCATTAACATGGACTCTGCTTCCCAAACAGGTTTGCCCAATACATCCCTTCTCTCTATACCAAATAGATCCTTGTAAGCTGAATTTATTGTGATGACATTTCCTTTCTCATCAGTAAGAGCGATTCCATCCGTCGCATTTTCGAATAGGCCGCGGAATTTACCTTCACTCTCTCGCAGAGCTTTTTCTGTATGAACACGTTCGGTGATATCAACTGAAGTTATGACAACTGCAGTGACAACATCCTGCTGGCGTATCGGACTTATTCGCAGAACATACCAACTAGTTGGGTGATTAGGCACAGAATTCGAAATTTCTATGGAACCAATTGCGCCTTCCTCAAATACAGCTTCAATTGCATCACGGACACCATCACGATATTCAGGGTCAACACCCTCCAAAGCAGAACGGCCTATGAAATGTTCAGAATCATAACCTGTGAACGGTTTACTAAGAAACTGTATCTTTAAGTCTCTATCTACAACCAATCTATGGGGAGAAGCTAAATCTAGAGCCTCCAAGAATTCAGAATTAAGACGATAGTCACTTGACTTCGCTTCAGACAGTAGAATGTACCACTTATGTGACTCGTCATCAAGTGAGTTGATAGTAACCTTTCCTTTTGTACTGTTTCCGTCCTTGATCAATAAGGTGATTTCCTTTTCATGGATATTATCATCTAGAACAAAATCGACCTCATCCATTTTGAATAATGAGTGATATGAGAACCCAACTACCTCATCTTGAGAATAGCCAAGCATTTCCGCAAATCTAACATTTGAATACTGAATCCTACCATTGGCATCCAGCACACAAAATCCTTGATTGATCTGCTCTATTAGGTCTGTAATCTGTAAGGACTCGGTCCATGAAAGTTGACTCATATGAGTGACACGCACCTTGCATCAGAGTACTCGATTTCGAATGAAAACCAACCAATAATCACACTCTGTTGCGGATTCCCAGTAGATTATCCCCTTTATTATATTTCTAGTAAATCCAAGAAAAACTAAATCTTGTTGAAACAGAGTTTTGCACTTTTTCGAACCTGTTACTTCCGTTTTTTGCAAAATATAAATGCTATCTGCCAAATTCTATACTCAAGAGTACACGCGAATAGATATGATTTCAGGATACATATCTACATGGTGCATAACTAATGGCATTTCCAAAAATATTCAAAAAATTAAGAGCGGAACCAGATCTGAAGGAGTTAAGAAATTACAAATCAAATATTCAAACTGAGCTCTATAGATCTTCGTTCCGGAGGTAATTTCGCTCGTGATATCCTCATTCGTGATTTTCACTATTCCTCCTAGGCCGTGTGCATAGCACGGCTATCTCCTTTTTAGATTCTATATTGATAATTAGCAGAAAGAAAGAACAAGCTAGCATGAACAACATGCCAGCTTATCTAGAAGATATCTATTCTAATTCGAAACAGTGTTGTGTCCAATAGTCAAGAACAATTGGAGTACATTCAGTTTCACTTTCTACATCATCGCCATAGGCGGCAATCCAGGTCTCTTGTACACCATCACCGTAGTGTATGGGGATAAAGTAAGTAGGCTGGATTCTAATCAGAGTTTCTACTACCTCGTAACCAGCCATAGTTTGGCAACCAGGTCCGAGCGGTAGGAAAGCTAAATCGATGGAACCCGTCAAATCATAATACTCAATAATATTCTTCGAGTCTCCAGCGTGGAACATTGTGAAGTTATCAAGAGTTATGATGTAGCTGGTCCACTTAGCTTCAGCAGGATGACTTGCAGGGTAGATATCAACAGGGAGAGTATACATGTAGTAGGCAGTGATGTTGATGTCACCAATCATTATTGTGTCTCCAGGTTCTACACCTGTTGCTCCATACGCAATACATTCAGCACTCATGTTTGATGGAAAAATGAATTCTGTTGATTCTGTTTCAATTATGTTTAGAGATGTGGGATCATAATGATCTCCATGTGGATGAGTGACTAAAACAATATCCGCGGGATAGTCTTCAAATGTGCTGTTCAATTGGATGGGATCAATGTAGATACGAGTATCATTGGTTTCAATCATTACTCCAGCATTTGTTAATAGTGTGATATTAAGAGTTGCAGGAATAGTTGCTCCACCAGGAGGATTCTGAGGAGGAGCATTTAGAAACTGCACAGCTACTACAGCAGTAGCAGCAACACCAATGAGCAGAATAGCAATTATTGCAAAAGTTCGAGCATTATTTTGGATTGGCATACTCGCAATAAAATAGAAGAACGTAAATTAAAAGGAATGGTCAACGCAGCTTATACGCTCTCGAGGAAAATCACTCGATAGTTGGAGGACCAGCCCGTATACGTTCTCTAAGAACATCCATCTCCGCTCTAAGGCTACTAATATCCTCAAGCCACCAGGTAACACCTCTTTTCTCCCAAGGTGCGAGTATCTCTTCATTCCTTATTGAATCATCATTTGTGGTTGCACCGCAGATTACAACATCATAATTCTCAAGATTCCCTCTTTCCATACGGATGATATCAAGCACTTCATCAAGATTCGCAGGTGTCACATGTTCTGGCCATCGTGCATGGACAGGTACCACACCATCATAACGAGCTGCTCTTCTGAAGGGAGCTTTGTGAGGTACTCCACCGCCGACCCATATAGGAATCCGAGGAGTTTGCTTAGGTTTGGGGAGAAATGTCATCTCGTCCAATTGATAATGTTGTCCATTGTAGGAGAAGGGTTTTCCAGTCCACAGACCCGTGATGATATCGAGACTCTCATCTAGTAGCTGTGCGCGTATCTTTTCATCGGTTTCCTCATTAAAATACTCAAACTCGACTTCTGGAGGCGCACCAATTCCAACTCCTAGAATGAGCCTTCCTTTTGACAGATGATCTAAGGACAATGCTTCTCGTGCAACTTTCCAAGGACGCCTTCGTGGTAGTGGAGTAACGATTGGACCAAGTTTCATCTTAGAAGTGTTGCATGCAATTGCAGATAATGCAATCCACGGATCCACAAAAGGGAGAACCATGTCATCCTGTTTGAAGACAAGTAAATGATCCCAAATTGTGAATCCATTCCAACCAGCATCTTCAGCTTCCACCGCGATTTCAATCAATGTATCAATATCCCCGAACCATCCGAAATTAGGTAGGTTGATCCCGTACTTCATTCTAGCACCTTGGTTTCATATTTTGAGAACTACGATAAGGAAACTACTCTCGGAAATCCTGAGTAAAATAGGACAAGTAGAGTGTAGAAACGCATTCTAACATCATTTACGGGCTGTCTAAAACACTAGTTTCTTCCTTCTCTTTATCCCACCAGTCTTTGCTTTCGCCTGTTCCCGCCCAGTCAGAATCAGTAAGAGGTCGTGGAACTATCTTGAGTATTAGCAGGCCAACAATCAAGAGAATTGGAATTGGTATTGAAAACATTAGAGTAAGATAGGAATTTGATAGTATAATAGGGACTATTGCTAGACCTATTAGAGGTAGTTGCAATTCACCAAGAAAACCAGTAATGATAACGCGTCTCCTTGTTGTTTTCCCACGATAGTACTTGTAGATATAATAGATGAAAACAATTTTGAAGAATGTGAATGGAATATAAACAAGAAAGAATGTGAAGTTGATTATAAAGGAAAAATAAGGTGATAGAATAAGTAGCCATGACATTCCAATAATCTGGAAAGATGAGTAATAGCCATCTGATGGATAGATGTTGATATCAGAGGGGGCAAACAACATAATTATGAAAAGCAATGTGATGAGTATTGTCAAGCTTGGCTTCATCGAACTGAGATCGGGACCTTTCTGTGAACGGATATTTCTTTGGAGAACATAAACAACGATACCTGTGATTATTACAAAAAAGAACATCGTACCTAGAATTGTCATACCACCAACTAGGTCAGGAGTTGGTGGGACCATTCCAGATGTTGTAGTTATGGTCTGCATAACTCCAGCTCCAAATCTATCATAAATTCTGGTAACTTATAGACATTAGCTACTACGCGGATAACGTCTATCCTCAAGCTTATGAGTAGAGAATTGTTGTATCTGGATGGTCAAAATCATGGAAGCATTAGAATGGTTTGAAAAGGGAAAGCAAGCAATGATGGAAGGTCGTATTGAGGATGCAATAGAAGCCTTCGACAAGTCAACCAATCTAGACCCAACCTCATTCGATGGATGGTGGTCTCTTGCCAGTGCTTGCAATTTAGTAGGTTCACAAATTGAGGGAGAGGGCGATTACGCCAGAGCAAACCTGTACAAAATCAAAGCAGCTTATTCCTTTGATCGAGCAACCAGAGCAGATCCTAATGATGAAAGAGTGATAAAAGCGAGAGCATATGCGAATACTATTCGCGAAGCTCAAAAAGCCAAGAAGGCACAAGGGCACTTCTGAGATTATCAAAGTGAATAATTGATTGAAGTTCAAAGGAATAAGAAGAGAGAAGAAGCTCAAGACTCGACCGTTTCAAGCTTCTTACATTTGTTTTCATCGAGTTCTTTTTTTCGAAAAGAATTCTAAAGACTACTTCAAATCCAATAGTTCAACTTCAAAGATGAGTGTTGAGTTTGGAGGAATCAATCCGCCACCCACCTCTCGATCACCATATGCAAGTTCAGAGGGAATGGTAAGTTTTCGTTTCCCACCTACTTTCATTGTGAGAACACCCTGATCCCACCCTTGGATGACTTGCCCAACACCAATCTGAAATTCGAAAGGTATACCTCGGTCAACCGAGCTATCGAATTTCTTTCCATCAGTTAACCATCCATTGTAGTGAACTACTACAGTCTGGCCTCGAGACGGAGATGCTCCGGTCCCAGGTACAATATCTTCAATCTGTAATTCTGTCATAGTGAATTCCATCAATTAGATCCCTAATAAACCATAAGCTAATTCCCTCAGCTAACTCATTGTATGTCTATGCAAGAGCTGTTCTGAGCTTACAAAACCAAGAGATCTGTATAATGGAAGACCCTTATCAGATGCGTGAAGAACTAATAATCCAATTCTCTCTGCTCTGCAAAAATCAATAACATAATCAATCAGCATTTTCCCCAGGCCTTTGCGTCGATATTCAGGTTCAATGAACATATTGGACAAGTACGCGTAAATGCCAGTTGGTTGTGAGAGTTTTGGCGGAATTCGAAACGTACTGATACCACAACCTCCAACAACCTTGGACTTTTCTTCTATAAGGAAGTACAAGTAATCTTGAGTCCAATCATTTTCAAGAAATTGCTTGGTAAGCTTTGTTGTCTCGCTCAAATATTCTTCAGATTCTCCCATATCTTTGAGCATCTCAATACGGTGATGGAGAATCCACTTTGAATCATTCTTCGATGCTTTTCGAATTTTCATTTCAGATTACTAAGATGCCAATAACGATATCATATTATCGAAGATGGCATGATGAGAAGTTTTCAAAGTTTAGAAGAATTTTGAAAGAGAAACCACAAGCTTGCTCAACAATATTGTGGTTTATTAGTAATGTTCAGTATTCATTTGTGGGGGTAGCGTGTATGAAGGTATATATTACTGGCAAAGTTAAAGGTTATACAAAAGAAACACTGAAGGAATATGTCAAAGGATTCGGACACGAGTTCAAATCCCTCTCTAAAACCACCGAGCTCCTTATCATCGCAGAGAAACCTGGACAAGGGAGAATCAATAGTGCACGGGAATGGGGCATAAAGACGATGAGTTGGGAGGAGTTCGAAGAAACTCACTTGAAGTAAGTATGTGGTAGTTTTCCAACGTTCTAGTATAGACGTAACTGATGTTAGGAATCTCGAAGGTGAGAAACACCTTCTTGATGGGGAATGAAATACCGACCTAAGAATGTAAATAGTTCTCATCATGATTTCGATGAGGATAACGGTGGGACCAGATGATACAAGAACTTGATATTGCACATTGGAATAAAGTAGCACACTTATTCGAAGATCATATTCTAAGACAGAGTGTTATCAATCCATGTGTTCTATTAGGAATGGGTTCACTTTCTGTGGACAATGTCGATACACCAAATGTTGCAAAGTATTCGATACCTATGATGATTTTTCTAGGGGGAGATGCAACACTTCCAGCAGCTCACGAACTCGTCAAATCACTACCGCCCCTCACTATTTTTGTTGTTCCTAATGAAAAGTGGAGTGGCTTATTGAAGGACGAGTGGGAAGAGAGATTGGTTGTAGATCATCGAACGCACCTAGATTACAGTACTCTCGATATCGCATGTCTGAGAAAATTGAAGGAAAATATCCCTGAAGGGTATACACTCAAGGAACTAGAAATAGAGGTGTTACCTAAAATTGATCCAGAGTACGCAATTCAGATTCAGATGTATTTCGGAACTATTGAGAATCTAGTCAAAACAGGTTTCGGATTCTGCATACTAGATGATAAGGACAAACTTGCAAGTTATGCATACACACCCTTTCCGTTCATAGATGAATTCGAAATTCAAGTGTACACTGAAAATTCTCCTGAGTATCGTAGGAAAGGACTAGCCACAGTTGTCTCTGCAGCTCTCATCGAGTACGGCTTAGAAAAAGGACTTATTCCACATTGGGATGCAGCAAATGAACCATCAGTCAAACTTGCTCAGAAACTAGGATATAGCAATCCTACTAAGTGGGAAGCATACTATTACACGCCAAAGAAAGAATAGAATCAAGTATGCAAAAAATGACGAGTAAACTAGGATATAAAAAACAAATTACTTGGTATACTTATAACTACACAAAGAAATGGAATTAGCCCAACGACCTTATATCGACCGTTTCATATTCTAATCATTCATTCTAGAAATCATTGAGTGGTTGGAAAATATGTCAAAAGATAAGAAGGGAAAAACAAGATCCGTCAGATTTACTGCACTTATTGCATTAGTACTAATTCTCATCAGTACTAACGCAGTAACAATTTACTATTTTACGATCTACCAACCATCAATGCCGCTTGAAGATGTTCCACAGAACATTGGAGATATCACCAAAGACCCATTAGCTGTGATTGGGCAAGTCGTAACAATCACGGGATATTATATAATTGCTGCAGGTTTTCCAATGCTGGTGGAAGACACTCTATTGTTTCTGAATAACTCACTTCAACCGGACAACTATGTCTGGATTACAGGAGAGCCACCTGTAGAGATGAAGGATTATCTCGGCATGCGTTGTGATGTGAAAGGAATGGCGGAATGGGGAGATGAAAGTCAAGAGATACTTGGGGTAAGATATAGTCGATATATCCCACATGCAAGAGATGTGGTCAATCAAGGAATATATGAAGATAAAGTACTTGATGCCTCGGTGCTAGAAGGTCTTGGTTTACCAGAAGTTTCCCCTATTGCTCAGAAATACGCATTATTGTATAGTGGAGGATGGCAAGAAGATAAGGCGTACTATCGATTTTGGAATGATATCGTCTTCATGTATTCTATCCTAAAGATGCACGGATACCCAGAAGAAAATATCTATGTAATCTACAAAGATGGAGTGGGAGAATACGCAAATGCGACGGTGAATTACCCAGCTACACAGACGGCAATGGAAACGGTTTTTCAAGAACTCAACCAGACACTCACATCGCGAGACACGTTCTTCTTCTATACAACAAATCACGGCGGAACACCCGGACTTTCCACGTACCACCCAAATGGTGGAGACCAATGGCTGAATAAAACAGAGATTGCAAGCTGGTTGGATAGCATAACTTGTCACCATATGATTGTCGTCATGCAACAGTGTTTCTCAGGGCAGGTCATTCCTGAGATCAGTGCACCTAATCGTGTCATCATGACTGCATGCACACATGCACAAAGCGCCTTTGGGTGTGATACTGAAGGGCTATGGGATGAATTTTCCTATCACTTCATGTCTGCCTTAATCGGTACTCAGCTCCCTGGAGGAATTGGAGATGCGTGGGCGGACTTTATACTGGAAGATGGAAAAATCTCCATGCGCGAAGCATACCTATATGCTGCAATCCATGATAGTTATGGCCAAGAAACACCCTTGTACGATGATGATGGTGATGGAGTTGGACTATGGGCTGGACCAGTATTCTTCGGTTCAGGATTCTATGGGGATAATATTTTCCTTTAGTGTAAGAATGCGCGAACACTTGACCAAACAAGAGAGATACCAGCATCGTTCGCAGCAGTGATGGATTGATTATCGCGGATTGAACCTCCAGGAGCAATGACAGCAGTCACACCCTTCTCCGCGGCAGCATCAATTGAGTCACGATACGGGAAGAAAGCATCAGATGCCATGACAGCTCCCTTCGCGCGCTCACCTGCCCGTTTCAGAGCTAGTTCAACTGCACCAATGCGAGAAGTTTGTCCCATTCCAACCCCAAGAGTTTTTGTTCCTGTACTAATCACTGCGGCATTTGATTTTGCATACTTCACGACTTTCCAAGCAAACATCAGATCTTTCACATCTTGAGTCGAAGGTTGTTTATCGGAAATAACCGTAAGATCTTTTTCAGAAATCACATGAGTATCTGTAGGTTGAACTAGAATTCCATTGGGAACCAATCGTATTGTCAATTCTGGAATTGTGTAGTCATTGAAAGTGCACAATATCAGGTTTTTCTTCTTCGTTAATATTTCTACAGATTTTTGGTCATACTCGGGAGCAATGATTGCATCAACAAACATTGCATTGAGCTTCTTAGATAGAGGGTCAGTGAGTGTTCGATTGAATCCCATGACAGAACCAAAGGCAGAGAGGTTATCAGTTGCAAAGGCATCATCGAAAGCTGTTTCTATATTATCTGATGAAGCCACACCACAGGGGCTTGTATGCTTGATTATTACACATGTAGGATTGTCGAGTTCAGAAAGTAATCCAATTGCGGATGTGAAATCTACCAAGTTGTTATAGGAAACATCCTTTCCGTGAATCTGCCTATAGAAAGGTTCGGAACCAGGATTCAGATAATACTTGGCTTCTTGATGCCAGTTCTCGCCATATCGTAAATCTTGTGGATTGTCAAAACCCATCACAAAACTCGAAGGCCATTTTATATTGGATGAGAGGTATTGACTTATTGCTACATCGTACTTCGCGGTGTGATGGAATGCTTTGACTGCGAGTTCTGCTCTCATTTCATCAGTGATTGAATTTTCTGAGATTGCTTTGGCAATTCTCTCGTAATCAGAAGGAGATGAAACGACCAACACTTCATTATAGTTCTTAGCAGCTGCTCTGAGTAAAGTCACGCCACCAATATCGATATTCTCTATTGCTTCTTTGAGACTATGCTTCTTTGAGATGACTTGCCCGAATGGATACAAATTGGATACTACTAACCCAAAGGGTTGAAGCCCCATTTTCTCAAGTTCTAATCTATGGTCAATTGTTCCAAGAATCCCACCCATTATTTTAGGATGGAGGGTCTTGACACGACCTCCAAGTATCTCGGGATATCCTGTGAAATCTGACACTTTTGTGACGGGAATATTAGATTTTTCAAGGAGAGTAGCAGTCTTTCCTGTACTAATGAAATCAAATTGCGAAGATACACTCTTACAAAATTCAACGATTCCATCTTTGTCAAAGACACTGATTATTGCCAGTCTTCTTTCCAATAGACAACACCATCAAGGTTGGTGGAACTATCCTGCAGGAAGAAGATACCCTCCTCACTGCAGACACTCGTTGGCTCTCAAGCATCTACATAAAAATACATTGCTAGATATTAGGTTCGTTAGATACTCAGTAATGGCTCTCTCTTTGCTGCAGAATCCTGTGTACCTCTATCAGATGCAAAACAACAACAAGAAGAAAATTCCCCTCAGGCTGAAGGAAACCAAT
>CAZMBV010000029.1:0-19364 GCA_964564335.1 uncultured archaeon | reverse complement strand
TCACCATATACGGTCCTGAGATAAGAGCCATAGCGATGAGAATTCTTTGACTTTCTCCCCCAGAAAATGAGCCTGGATCCATAACAAATCGAAGTCCTGCGTCTGCGAGTTGGACAATCCCAAGGTATTCGAGAACTTTCTTTTTCATCTCAATGAGTCTGACCTCTTCGTCGTGAATTTCGATTGGTTCTGCAGTCTGATGACCAATACTATGTTGAGGATTAAGCGCATGACCGAGACCTTGTGGAATGAGACTCAATTGCTTTCCACGGATTTTAACAAGCTCTTCTGTCGAGAGGCCAACCAACTCCTGGCCTCTGAATATCACACTACCTTGAACTCCGGGTCTATCCACTTCGCCCTTGATACCTTTGGCAAAAGCCTTTCTTAACTCCGGATCATTTGATGCCCCAGCTGTGAATTTAGCAATTCGGTCAAAAAGCCCTAACGTAGCTAATGCCATACTGGTTTTTCCTGAACCACTTTCACCTAGGAGACCAACACATTCTCCTTCCCGCACTGTCAGTGACACATCATCTACAGCTTTCACTAATCCTTTCTTTGATGGATAGTATGCTTTTAGGTTCTCAATGATGAGTAGAGGATCTCCCTTTGCCATATTGTCACCATCCCGAGCTTGAAGTCATTTGCTATTAAAGAGTGTTGAAGACGCAGTAATCATTAGAAGTGTTACCATATTCATTAAAGAGGTCTTTTACTACTTTATGCGAGAGGATTTCCAATTTCTGCGCTCAAGGTTTTCTTTGCTGACCGACTGACTCGCTCAGACTATAATATGCTTGACAAATTAGAACATGTCTTCAGAGAACTCGATTTGAAGAAGGCAATCAAAGCTGGAGACAAGGTGATGATTAAAACTCACTTCGGGCTATACGGTAATACTAACCACATTCGATCTGCATATGTTCGTAAACTCGTTGACCTTGTGAAAGAAGCAGGAGATGTCCCTTTTATTGCTGATACTTGTTCACTGGCATATGGAACTGAAGGTCCTTACGGAGGTCGAACGACGCAACCGGAGTACTTAATGCGCGCCGCAATGAATGGGTTTACTGAAGGCACACTTGGCGCTCCAATTGTGATAATACAGATATTGGGGAGTGGATACCTATCATGTTCCGATAAATGGGGACCATATCCTTTCAGTTCCTGTTGCCGCTGCTATCCTAAATTGTGATAAGATCATCCTCCTGACTCATGCAAAATTCCATCATATTGGAATAGCTGGGTCTTTGAAGAATATGGGAGTCGGTATGGTCGGTAAGTAAGGAAAGGCAGCTGTACACTGTCCTAGAGGACTTGAAATCTATCCGGAGGGATGTTTGGGGGTGGAGTGTTCAAAGTGTGTTTCTGTCTATCCTGTACGATGTATTGAGATTGCGGATGGGCTCATGATTGATACTGATAAGTGCGTAACTTGTGGTTATTGTTCGTCTGTTTGCTCTTCTGTCAAAGCTGGTGCATTGAAGATGACATGGACTGGAAAGAATATGGCAGAGAGAATTGTTGAGAATGCTGTAGGTGTTACAAAATCAATTGGTTCAGACAAGTTCTACTACATTAACTTGGCAATCGATATTTCAGATATGTGTGATTGTGTACGTGTTGGTGCCCCGCTTATGATGCATGGCCTCGGAATCTTTGACTCGACAGATCCCGTAGCTATTGATCATGCTACATTGGAATCTATGAAAACAGCAACACTCAATCCTGCATCACCGAAGTATGATGATTTTGATAGACTGACTGAAGCGTCTCAAGCATTTTTCTTGCATGGGGAAAAATTCGGACTTGGTTCTACTGAGTATGCACTAGTGACTCTTACAAAGAAAAAAGAATAAGGTCCATGATAGGAACTCTTAAACGTAAGATTGTAAGAAAACAGCAAAATACAGACTGCTATCATTCTGCAATCTGGGTATGTTGTATCCAATAAGACGTTTCACTGTGATTCCTCGATGTGGATGCGGTAGAATAGGGGCGCATTTGAGGTTAAATCACAATGACAGAACACCGAGAATCATGGATAACACTTGCTAAGGCAGTGGCTCTAGTTCTCGTTATATTCATACATTCGATATACAGAGATGGCCTCTCCAGTTACCTCACAGGTTTTGTAATGCCTGCATTTTTCATACTTTATGGAGTTTCACACAATAGCCTCAAATGTCGTTATGGTCTCAAGAAGTATATTTCCAATCGTGCACGAGCTCTGATGATTCCATATATACTCCTGAATTTCGTTATGCTTTTGATGTATTTTCTTGTGTATCCTACAGTTGATTTAGGATTTCCACCAACAGATTTTGCATTCTGGCTCATCTATGGAAATGGTCCCCTTGGGCGGGTGACCCACTTGTGGTTCTTGCGAGTTATGTTCTTTGCGATTATTCTGTTCTCACTTGTTGATCGTTACCTACATGACAAGCCAGCCGTATTCCGTTTATTTATACTTGCGGTGTCACCCGCAGTCGGAGTGATGCTCAAATTCAGTACAGGTGTAGAATTGGTACCTTGGGGCATGGACGCGGTTCTAATCTCATTGTCCTTTATGCTGATTGGAAGTGAAATTCGAAGGTATCGACATCTATCACCATGGAGTGTTAATCCCCTTGTTGACTTGGCTGGTTTGATTTCTGCAATTGCTGTTTATTCAGTGCTTTCTGTGAGCAATGGTTTTGTTAATATCGGTGAAAGTATCTATGGGAATTCCATCTTAACCTATATGATTACAGGTGTTCTTGGAACTTACATTGTTTGTCTACTCTCTTTCTACACAATCAAAAAATTCCCATTATTCAATCGGTTAGCTACATCAATCAATAAGTATGGCCAAGAGATTTATGAATTTCATCCATTAATTATCGAATTAAATTATCAGGTTCTTGGTGGCTCCGCTATCTGGTACTCTACACTGAATTTCTATCCCCAAGCACCTTTAGTCATTATTAATTTTCCACTAGCCCTAATCATATCATACCTATTTGCGTCACAGATAGTCCGTAGGTCTGGAACTCTTCGTTTGATGTTCTTAGGTTTCAGGAAATCCCGCGAAATTCAACCCAAACTTACGTTCCCTGTACCGGAACCTAATGAGGGTAAAGAAGCCACCTGCCTCGAGGAAATAGTTGCTGAGAATTAAATCATAGTTCAACTTGAATTAGTAAATTCAATGTCCTAAACTGGAGAATTACCATTCTGGTAACTCTTCAAATCTCCTGCACATGATAAAATGACCTTCTTCAACCTCTCGAAATTCTGGAACACTCGCTTTACATTCTTCCTCACAATACTCGCATCTTCCACTAAATGGACAGCCTATGAGTGGTTCTGAAAGGTCTGGAGGCTGACCAGGAATGCCTCGTATTCGAAGTCCTTTTTCTTTCATCTTTCGAATGATTTCCATTGTTGGGTTACTCATGATGAACGCACGTGTGAATGGATGTCCAGGCGAGTTCATTATTGTTGCTGTAGTCCCGAACTCGACGATTTTCCCTGCTGTCATCACCGCAACTTTGTCGCATGTTTGAGAGATTGTTCCCTGGTTGTTACTTATCATCAACAAAGATAGGTCTGTATTCTTTCGAATGATTTGGATAGCGTCAAGAATTCGTAACTGGATGGCCATATCCACAGCTGTAGTGGGTTCATCAGCAATCAATAATGATGGATTGGGAATGAGTGCCATAGCAATCAATACCCGTTGATCTTCACCAACGCTAAACTGGGATGGTTTCATATCCTTTCGAATGTCCACGTCACCAAGTTCAACAAGATCAAGTGTCTGTAAGACTCTCTTCATTACATGCCAATCTGTGAACTCATTATCTTCATCATGTGCACGCAGAACTTCTGCAGTTTGTTCTTCGAATGTTGAATAGGGGTTTAGTGATTTCGCGGATCCCTGTGGTACGTATGTGATTTCATTTCCACGAATTTGACGATATTCCTTTTCACTAAGAGTAAGAAGGTCTTTACCTTTGAACCAGAGATGTCCTTCAACTCCTGGAAGCTCTTCAACAAGGTCTTTAGAGGTTAATCCTTTTTTTTTAGCTTCATCTTTAAGTTTCCAAAGTCTTACATTTTTTTCATTGGCTGCGGTCGATGAATATTTGCGTGATAGATTATCAAAGAGTCCGAGAATTGCTAAAGCCACGGATGTCTTGCCTGCGCCTGACTCACCAAAGAGACCAACTGATTCTCCCTTTCGTATTTCAAAAGAGATATCATTTACTCCTCTGACAAGACCTTTCTTAGAAGTATAGAATGCTTTGAGATTCTCCACTCGAAGAGTAATATCGGTATCTTCGGTCGTCATAATTCTTCAATAGAACTACCATTGAAATACTCTGTGGCTAGCGCAGAAACTCGATATCATAGAGGAATCTCATCATCATCGAATGTAAATGCCTTATACATGCAAATCATGCAGAGCCCAATGAAGAGTATGATTACCAGGAAACTTGCCATGACACCTGGCCCCGTAAATTCGTTAAGAATAAACACATCTCCGTGTTGTCTAGCCCATTCATTGAGTCCCATATATTCAGCAATTACTTCAAGTGAAACTCCCATCAACATGATTGACATCACCGCACTGAAGAGAAGTACCGTTCTCTTCATCCAGATATGTTGATACCATGGTTTTCCTTTCTTGGTTGCTTTCTTTTCTGCTTTATACCACAGCAAACCACCTGCAAAGCTAATTGTGAGATTCATAAGATAGAATGGGATATAGTATAGATCTGATGGCCACCCTAATACGACTGGAAAGACTGGAATATGCTGGTACAGAGCATCTACAGGCGAAACCACATGATAGACTATTGACATATAAAATATCTGGAAGAGTAAGATGTGATATGATGCTCTACCAATTTGCTGTACAAATCTTTCGAATCTTCCAGATGGTTTCTGAGGGAGCAGTGTCATTGCACCAATAAATAGGAGTGCAGCATAGCCATAGAAGAGAAGTGTATAATCTCCTACAACGAAGATCTGTACAGCTTGTACAAATTGACCAAAAGAATTAGGCATTGCTCCAATAATTCCAATCTGAGTGCCTGGTGTAAACGTAACATAATCGACCATGAATAACAAGCTAATTGGGAAATATAGGAACATGAACCAGTTCCTCTTAGCGCGAAGGTTGTAACCTTTAGAAAACCAAAGTCCCAGGCCTACCGCAGGTAGGTAGAAAATGACATTGATTCTGATTGCAGTTATTATGAACCCTTCAAATACTGAACCCGCAAGATAGGGTGTGCCTATGAACAAAATGGTCTCCATTACAATCTCTCCTAGGAAACAGAGAATTAGCGTGGCGACAGGTTGCTTCTCAAAAAGCCAATAAACGAAAGGGAATACCACTATTGACCCAAATAACAATGCAATGAACCAGTTACCTGGTCCCCAGAATGGTAGGAATCCAAGGAGTGTATACTCGCTGAATCTCAATAAACCAGTGTACAATCCAATCAACATTGAACCCATGTACAATACTGCAAAGGGGAGAACGTACCGAACAATCTTGCCCTTGAAATATTCCTTCGAATATAACTCTCGTAGAGTAGTTGCTTCACTATATTTGAAAGAATATGCCATGTTGAAACCCATTACAATCAGAAAGAAAGGAATGGAAAGTCTCTCCCAAAATAGACTGCCCATAGCTGACTTAACATCCCAATACAGGCTATGATCCATCACTACAAATGCAATTGCGATAGCTTTCAAGACGTCCAATTGAAAGAAGTAAGGTCTCTCTCGCATCGCCTCACTTTCAAGACCTATCTCAACTTCATCCATAGCCGTTAACGTTTCTGAATTTGACATAGGGAATCGAATAATTCACTGATTCCCCGATAATATACCATACCACATGCGCAATCCGTTGGAGAATGAGTATCTTATTTGCTTCGTACCCTAGAGTTAACTCCTTAAGGAGCCTGAGATGGATTTTGAGGTGAAAAGCTGAGGTTCCCAGAATATGGCAATTTTTAGTCGTTCAGTTGCATCAGTGTATCTTGCGTATGGTCTCCAATCAACTGCGCAAGCTATAAGCTGGCAATTTGTAACATTCTTTGTTAAACACGATTTAAATGCCACATCATTTGTAGAACTATCACTTGCGTCTGCACTGCCTGCATTCATTATTATGGTGATGGCCCCTGTATGGGGAACATTATCTGATCGCTGGAAAAAGCGTAAATTATTCATGATTATAGGATTTATTGGATATGCATCAACATTCATCTTCTACGCATTTGTTGCAGACATCATTCAGTATCTGCTAGTATCCGCTATTGGTGCAATGTTTTCGTCAGCTGCACTTCCTATGGGTCAAGCTCATTTAACGACTAATGCTGACAACAAAGGGGAAAGATTGGGTTATTTTGTTGCTGCTCAATCTGCGGGATGGTTCTGCGGAGCACTAGCTAGTGGAATACTCTATGATTTCGTTGGTATGAGAATACTATTTGTTGTCGCCGCTGCATTATCTTTGGGTGCGACTGCAAGCTCTGCTATCTTAATCAAAGACATTCCTTTCAACAAGTACACTGAATCCGTAAAATATGGAATAATTGATATTCTAAAGAGACCGGGCATGAGTCGACTAACAACTGCAGTCGCATTTAGTCAGATTGGAATGAATGCAATAGGAGCATTTCTTGCAATTATGATTGTTGATGAGCTGGGAGGCAGTACTGCTTTTGTAGGGCTTGCTAATTCAGCTGCAACTTTTATTGCCGTAATCTTCACGGGGTACGTTGGAAAAATAGTAGACCGACGAGGTCCTATCAAGGTTCTAGTGATTGCATATTTCTCATACACAGTCTTTTCATTTCTATTCGGATTAGTTCAGGATCCAATAGTAGCAACTATCATGTGGGCTTTGCCTATCTACCCATTAGCTTCAACTGCAACTTCTGCGTTAGCTGCGCTCATTTCTGGAGAAGATGAAAGGGGTAGAGCAATGTCGCTCGTATACGGAGCACAAAATGCCGGTGGATGGATTGGCCCAATAATTGGAGGTATCTTTGCTGAGTATGTTTTCTTGACAGTTCAACCAATCTCTTTCATCAATTCAGCTTTCAATTTTGTCGCAATGCTTCTGGTAATCTCATTAATTCGTGTCATGAGCCCATTGAATGCCCAAAAAGCGATTGCACCAGATAGTCTTAGTCCTCCACTACAAACCAATGAAGAATTTTTCAACGAAGAATAATGTTGATATGCTCTTGTTCAGCATAGGTGTTCATGGCGGATGGATGTACTACTGGTGCAAAAATCATTGGAAATCGCTATTTCTTGTTAAAGAATCGCGATTTGATCTGGGGTGGATTTAGGGACACTCTCGTTTTTGAAAATGATGTATTCTTTGTTACTGGAATTAATGTTGCAGATGGTGAGTTTGAAGGTGCTTCCTTTGGATTCAATAGGTATGGTCTAGCCGCGTGCAATACGACCGTATTAGTTACACCCAACAAACCCTACGATATTCTCCTTGAACGGATTCTGAGAGAAACTAAGACAATAGAAGATGCATTTGAACTAGTTCAAAATAATTTAGAAAATGGGGAGCGATATCAGTGGTGTAATTTTGTGCTTGCTTCCCCAACTGGAGTGGGTGCGATTGAAATAGGAGATGGTATTGCGATTCTGGAAAAAGATCCAAAAATCATCACACGGACTAATCATCATCTTTTGCTCCCAACTGCTGAAATCATTCGCTGTGCATCTCTTGCTGAACGCGAAGCTGGAGGTTCCTTGACAACTAGCCAACGTCGGCGTCAACATGCAGCAAAGATACTTGAGAGTGCAACATCAATGATGGACATGACTCAATTCCTTAGCACGCATTCGGAGGGTAGAGGTTTTGATTCAATCTGTCGTCATCAATCATCGAATCCAAGAACTGAACCCTATCGAGGTGAAACCGTGTACAGCTATATTGCAGAAGTCACTTGGATTGAGAGTGATAAGCTTGAGTTCAGAATCAACGTGACTCCTGGTAATCCTTGTACTGGTCTGTATAAGGAATTCGTCATTGATTTTGATTCTCTAGAGAGCAAATTCAATGTACTTAACAACTATCCATAGGTTGCTATCGAGCAATATTTCAATAGGATTATCATAACCGAAAGTATGAAGGTGCCCTGATGGAACCACAAGAATTCAAGAAAATATTAGTAGGATTTTCAGTCACTACAGTTACTCCGTTCACTCAGGACCTATCTAGAATAGACACTGATGGAATTGCTCAAAATATCGAATTTCTACTGGATCATAAAGTTCCAATGCTAATTCCAAATGGTAATACTGGAGAATTTTATTCTTTATCGGAAAGTGAATGGTTTGAGGTTCTTCAGGCTACTGTTGATGCAACTGGAAGTACAACCACAATTATGTCTGGAGTTGGCCATTCGATAAAGACTGCAGTTTCACAAATTGAAAAGGCCAGGTCTCTTGGAATTCCCGCAGTTATGATCATGTATCCTCAACACGTGTTTTCATCTGAGGAAGGAGTATTAGATTACTACCGATCTATCTTAGAAAAATCAGATGGAATGAATATTGTTCTCTATAAGAAGGGTCCATTACTGTCAGATTCTGTTCTCAGAAAATTAATGAAATTCAATAATCTTGTCGGAGTCAAGTATGCTTTTGGACGTATAGTTGATTTTGCTAGGACCATTCAGGAGTTAGGCACATCGATAATCTGGTCGTGCGGATCTGCAGAACGGTTTGCTCCATTCTTCTGGCTAGCGGGAGCCAAAGCCTTCACAAGCGGTCTTGGGAATTTTGCACCAGAAATCACTGCTAGTATGTATAATGCTCTTGATAGAGGGGATTACTCAAAGGCGATGGAAATTCAGAGAATGATTACACCATTAGAATATTTGAGAGAGGGTCGTGATAAAGCAAATAATGTGCCCGTTGTTAAAAGAGCGATGGATCATGTAGGACTGGTAGGTGGCAAATGTCGACCTCCAATTCATCAACTTTCTGATGAAGAGCAAGAAGCTATTGTTACATGCATCCAACATTGGAATTTGTGATTACATATAGCTTCTACTCGACCTGATATCCAAATCCTTTGAACAGAAAGGGCACCGGGCTTCTTCATCCCCAATCCATTCCAAACTTCTAACTGAAATTTCTTTTCCACATTCAGGACATTCTAAGGGAATCTGAATTATTTGCCACTGACTCTGTTTGGCTATTTGTTTGAATGAAGTCTGGATAGAAGTTGCATAGCTCCATATCATTACTCCTGGTCCCAAAGAAATGAGTAGAATACCCACTACCAAAGATAGTATCCACAGGGAGAGATTCGATATGAAATCGCCAAACCACAAAATCTGAAAATACAACCAAAAGAAATACACTCCTATTACTAGCATAATGATACCGATTGCAAAGGGTACTCTTTTCATCTCTTAATCCCCATTTAGTTCAAAGACACATTATCACCATTGATGAAAACTTGCTCGACCTTACTATAGAATTCAAATGGATGTCCAGACCAAATGACGATGTCTGCATCCTTTCCAGTTTCTAAGGATCCAACCATATCTTCTATCCCTAGAATTTCTGCCGGATTGATAGTCACACACTTCAAAGCATCTTCCTTACTCATCCCTTCCTTTATGACGCTCATTGGTAGGATTGGGAAATAATTCATTGGTGTGAGAGAATCGGTCTGAAGAGCAACTTTCACTTTTGCTTTGTTAAGTAATACTGCAGTTTTGAAACCCCTCTCTCGGGTCTCTGGTTTACTGACCCAATACATCGTTGGCCCAACTACTGCAGGGAATTTAGATTTGGCAATAAATTTGGCTATCTTATGACCTTCCGTGCAGTGAATCAGCACTGCTCGTATATTAAACTCATTTGCTATTCTGATCACGGTAGCTATATCATCTGCGCGATGAGCATGAGCGTGAATTGGAATTTCACGCTTGAGGACTTTGATTATCGTTTCTAAACCGAGGTCTCTCTTTGGCGGACTCGGAGGTGTTTCTCCTTTTTCAGTGGCTTGTTTCACATTTGAAAGATAGCTCTCTATTTCTCTCATATGGTTTTGTCCATCTACAAGAGATTTTCTAAGAACTGCAGCGACGCCCATGCGGGTCGATGGTATTCTCTTTTCGCTACCGTGCACCCGTTTCGGATTCTCTCCAAAAGCTACCTTTAGACCAGAAGGTGCCTTAACAATCATCTCATCTACCACACCCTCACCTATTGGCTTTACAACTAAAGCTTCTCCCGAAATCACGTTACCCGAACCTGGTCCTGTGTTTATACAAGTAACTCCGCCCCTGACCACTTCTTTGAGTGATGGTTCTGACGGATTGAATGAGTCAACACCTCTGACCTCCGGAGTAGTAGCATTCGTCATTTCATTTCCATCAGATCCTGCCCAACCAATTGACCCATCAAAAAGACCTTGGTGAGTGTGTGCATCGATGAACCCTGGAACGACGAATTTCCCTTCTGCATCGAAAGTCTTGGTTCCTTTTGGAATATCAACAGTCTTACCAATTGCTTTAATCTTCTTATCAAATAAAACTGTACTACCTTTGATGAGTCCATTGACTGGACAGAAAATTGTTGCATTGATGATTGCTTTCACTTTCATTATCCTCCGATTGTTTAACGAACTCTCTTAGCATGTGAAAAGTGTTCTCATACACATCAGATGCTAACTTGATAAGAGTTCGAGTACATGTGCTGACCAACCTGCAACACGTGCGAGTGCGAAGAGTGTCGTATTGAACTCTGGCGGAAAACCAAATGTGGTATAGGTTGCAGCATTGTACAAGTCAACATTGGGATATGCATTGATTCCCTTGAGATTCGCAAGAAGTTTTCTCCCTTTTTTTGTCACTTCTTCAATTATCTCGATTATTTTACGTGTTTCTGAGTTGTCTGCCCGTCGGTACATAATCTCTCGTAAAATGTGAGCACGTGGATCAAAACCTCGATAGATACGATGACCTAGCCCGAAGACTTTTTCTCCATTCTCTATTCGATATCTAAGGACTTCCTCAACAGAGTCAAATTCATCTACCTCGTTGAACATCCTCATCGCTTCAGCCCCTGCTCCATGATGCAAAACATCAACGTGTTTTTCTAAAGCTGCTTTCAGACCCTCTGATATCGATTTACTCTCAGTAAGTTTTCTAGACAATGCTGATAGTGATGGATTATCTGGGTCGTCCATGTGTAGAATTAGACATGTTTGAAAGTCACGTATGTCTAGAGGAGATGATTCCTTGCCATTTGCTATCATGAGAAAATTAGCTACATGGCCCAGCGCTGTAACTGATCTTCGTATTCCAATCCCTTTCGATTTTGCAAATGCAGATGCGGCTACTACACTTGATAACGATACAAATGCTAGGAGGGCATCTTCCTTTTCTAATGAATTTTCTAATCTTATTTTGTCAAAATAATCAGCAAGTGATTGGAGTGAATCAATTTCCGTTGAGTAGAGGTCTCTAAACGATATCATCTTATTTTTAATTTCATCATATTGTTTTGCAGATGGAAGTGAACCATACATGAGTAAATAGAACACTGATTCAAAATCTGCTTTTTTTGATAAGTCGGTTACATTGATTCCTCTGAAATAGAGCTGATTGGTAGAAGAGTCAATTCTACTTATTGGTTCCATAATTAGAATCAATCCTTAGATAGAAGAAAAAGGAGTTCCCTTTGACTGGGAACTCAGTTCTTAATTCAATTTATAGTTTCTTTGCAACGAATGCGGCAAGGTCACCCATTCTTGTTGCGTATCCCTGTTCATTGTCATACCATCCAAGAACTTTGACCATGTTACCAACTACTACTGTAGTAAGTGAATCAAAGCTACATGAATGAGGGTCTCCAATGAAATCAGAGGAAACCAATGGTTCGTCTATGTACGCAAGATAAGGTGCAAGGCTACCACTCTCTGATGCTTTCTTGAAAGCTGCGTTTACTGATTCAATAGAAGCTTCTTTTTCTACTATAACGTTGAGATCGACAATTGATGCGTCCATTACTGGAACTCGCAATGCCATCCCATCAAGTTTTCCTGCAGCTTTTGGATAGACAAGACCAATGGCTTTTGCCGCTCCTGTAGTGGTCGGGATGATATTCCAGCATGCTGCACGAGCCCTTCTCAAGTCACTATGGGGCATGTCTAGCATCCGCTGGTCATTTGTAACTGCATGGATTGTAGTCATGAGACCTTTCTGAATCCCAAAAGATTCGTCAACAACTTTCACAAGCGGTGCTAAACAATTGGTGGTACATGATGCATTAGAGATCACATGATGATTTTCTGGTTCATATTTATCATCATTCACTCCCATGACAACGGTGAACATCTCTCCCTTTCCAGGAGCGCTCAGTAGAACTTTCTTTGCTCCAGCTGCGATATGTTTCTCAGCGTCTTCTCTCTTTCTGAAGAATCCAGTTGATTCGACAACTATGTCAACACCCAACTCTTTCCAGGGGAGTTTAGCAGGGTCTCTCTCAGAGAGAACCTTGATTTCATCACCATTTACTGTGATTGTGCCTTTACCGGTTTCAACTGTCCCATCAAAGCGTCCCATCACTGTATCATAGCGCAATAAATGTCCGAGGGTCTTTTCGTCTGTTAGATCATTCGCAGCAACAATATCAAAATCTTTGTTGCCTAGAACAGCTCTCAAGAATCCTCTTCCAATTCTTCCAAATCCGTTAATTCCAACACGAACTACCATGAGAATGCACACTCTCTATTATAGTATATGCAGTTCTCCAAATAGGTTTGTTATATCCCTTGTGCCTTATGCTATACTTACTCTTGAATTGGTTCTGCAATTTGCTCTATTCGTATTTGTTCATACTGTCTCATGCCATATACATAGATTGGGACTAATATGAATCCTGAGAGACCTACCAGGAGAAATGGAGCAGATGGGTCCAAGAAATCCCAGAGGAATCCTCCCACTAGCGGTGCAGTAAATCTTGAGAAACCCATTGCAGCTTCAAACATTCCGAATCCTTCACTTGCTCTACCCTCATAAGCTGTACCAAATACTGATGACATAACAGTATAGGCCATAATTCCTGCAACACTTCCAATGCTAAAGAGAATTGCAATTGATATCAGATTGAACGGCCATGATAAAATAAAAGGCATGAATACTAGTGCAAGCGTGCTAATCGCTCCAATTATCACTGCCGCTGAAACAATCACTACCTTGTTTTTGTGGTCTGCAAATCTACCCAAGTGACTACCAAATACACCAGAGATGATTCCTCCAGGTAAGTAGATCAGTGCAATAAGTGTCAAATCAGAAGTGAACTGATCAATGATAAAGAGTTCAACGAATGGCGACATTAAAGCGGTGATGAAAGTATCAATAGCTGCTGCAATGATTAATGTTGCTATCCCTAGTCCGATAATACTTTTTGCACCAATCGGTCTGATATTGTCAGAAATCTTCTCTAGTGGCGGTCGCTTCACGATGACAACAATACCACCTATGATATTCATCACTGCAAAGAAAAGGAATACTAAAACTAAACCTGCTTCTGGAAACGATAGAAGAATCGTGAACCCCAAGATCGCACCAATTACACTACCTTTTCCATTTGATGCCTCTCTCTTTCCAAAAGCCTCAGCTCGATTTTCATGAAGAACACGTTCAGAGATTTCCGCATCACTTCCGACTCTATAGAATGCTGCTCCGAGACCCCAAAGTAAGCTATTGATGATTAGGATGTACTTATCATTCAACATGACCGAAATTGCCATTCCAATATATGCAATAGCTCTAACGGTTGTTCCAACGAATATAGTACTTCGACGGCGTCCTCTCTTTGCAATTTTTCCTGCTATTGGTGAGAATATTGCTATGCCCAAGGTGAGTAAGGAGAAAACCAAAGCAACCTCCGTTGCAGTTGCACCCATACTTTCGTACGCAATTATAGGAATCAGGAATCTCACGACGAAGAATCCGAAGCTACAGAAGAATGCAGAATTATATACTGAAGTGAGTGCTTTCCAATTACTTCTTTTTGGTGCGTCTATAATCATCTCACTCTCATCACGTACCACCTGAGGCTTGATAAAATTGTATCTGAAAGCATCTATTTACTAATCCTTATTACAGAACTTTACGAATATACCTACATAACGAGGTAATAATTTTGAGTGACCACAAAGAACACATGTGTGAATTCGCAAAACACAATAGTGTCGAGAAAATGCGTATGAGAGTAAAAGATCCTAAATTCATTTGCGAGGGCTGTGGAAGAGTTGCCAATAAGGAAGACTATCTCTGCAGACCTGTGAAGCTCTGATACTTCTCATATCTGAATACTACAATTCTGGAGGAATACCTGCACGAGTTCGCAGTATCCCCCCAGACTTATTTCTAATCAAACCAATATGCTACAAAACTCCTAAGGACTACTCATTGAAATTGTGGTTTATCTGGGTTGACTGTGGACCAAATTCCTAATATCTTAGTTTGAAACGACAATCTAGTAGAAAATCAATAGGTGCCGGAGTAACATACTAACCTTCTTCTGTACTAATTATTCAATATCCACTTTCTCTAACTAATCTGCTTTGATGATACCCAAATTTACTACGACCTTTTTCTGCCTTTTATAATGGATATCTCGCAAAACTTCACGCTCATAAGACAATTGTTCTCGAGTTTTTTCATCTCGCTAAAAAGAGAGAATATATCATGGTGATAGTGACTAATTTTCACTGTGAATCTCATGTACGAAGAGATAACGAAATTTATTGATGACACTCAAGAAGATGCTATTGATGCACTCAAGAAACTGGTACACATTCCTACAGTGGCAGCAAAGGGCGAACATCTACAAGAAACTGCTGACATTGTGGAGAAAATGCTCCAGGATTCTGGTCTTGAAACAAAACAGCATCCTATTACAGGAGGCGCACCCGTTGTTACTGGATGGAAAGATGTAGGAGCAAAACGAACTCTCATGTTCTATGACCACTATGATGTCCAACCTGCTGAACCTTTTGACTTGTGGGATTCTCCACCCTTTGAACCAGAGATACGCGATGGGCGGCTCTGGGGACGTGGAGTTGCGGACAATAAGGGTGATGCAACATCACGAATATGGGTTCTGAAGGCATTCAAAGAAACTGGAAAAAATCTGCCTGTTAACATCAAGTTTGTTGTAGAAGGGGAAGAGGAGATTGGAAGTATACATCTCCCTGAGTATATTGAAAAGAATAGAAATTTCCTCAAAGCAGATGGAGGGATTTGGGAATTCGGAGGAGCTGATATCAACGGTATCCAGGAAGCTTGGTTGGGACTGAAAGGAGTCTTCTTTGTCGAGTTAGAAGTTGTACGATTATCTAGAGATGTGCATTCTAGTTTGGCATGTACGTTACCCTCTGCAGCTTATCGTCTTGTCTGGGCACTCAATTCGCTTAAGGGGATGGATAGCAAGATACTCATCGAAGGATTCTACGATGGCATTAAACCCCTTACAGAAGCAGAGTTAGAAGCTCTTGAGAAAATTGATCTCAATGAAGAGAAGATGAAGGAAGAATTTGCTGTTGATGAATATCTCAATGGTCTCACTGGTCAGGAACTCAAGAAAGCTTACTATGGAGAACCAACTTGCAATATTTGTGGGATTACCACGGGATATCAGGGTAAGGGATCAATGACAGTACTGCCTGCAAACGCCAGTGTCAAGATTGACTTTAGATTGGTGGAAGGAATGCATCCAGATGATATTCATAAGAAGCTCAGGAAACACCTTGATGACCACGGATTCACCGATGTCAAGGTTATTTATTTCGAAGGATATCCTGCAGCAAAGACACCTGTGGACCATCCCTTTGTCAAGATAGTTAATACTGCCAATAAAAGAACCCATGGTCACGAGCTTATCGTACACCCTACAAGTCCAGGGTCTGGACCCCTTTACTTGTTCAATGAATTTGTGCCAATGGTTTCAGTAGGATGCGGTGATTTCCTTGGAAAAGCACATTCACCCAATGAGAGTATTTCTCTTGAGAATTTCCGCAAGGCTCAACATCGAGTTGTGGCAATTATGGATGAGATGAGTCGCTGGTAAAACCAGCGATCAATTCTCTATTGTAGAATTTACGGGAGTGGTGGTCTGATGCTCAGATCCTTCTCCCATTCTACTTCATAGGAGTACTCGATTTTCAATTCTTGATCCTTGGTCATTGTAGTTTCCCATGTGAGGACGCCCAATTCCATTTTCTTGTACGCCAGAGTCGGTTCTTCCATTTCAACAAGTATCTTCTCAGAGTTACTGTAAGGTATTCTGTCAACTACCCTTATTTCGATATCATCTTTGGAGAAATTCTTGAGTTCAAGTGAGTATTTGTAACCACGCTTTTGTTTTCCTCGTGTAAAACCAGCTTTCTCGGTATCCTTCTCGATAAGTTTCCTTTCAGCTTTTACATCGTAAGCTGCTCTTGTTCCCAGTCTGAACTTCTCTCTGGGTGAAATAGTTCCAAGATTTGTTTCACCGATATAGTCACCAGCGGCATAGACCTTGACTGGTCCTGGCAGAAGAACAGAGTCACCATTGGTTATCTCATCTTGAGCAACAACTTCTGGCATCGCATAGGCATTCCAGTAGTGTAGTCGTTTTGATTCAAATTCTTCAAGCGTGAGGGTAATTGGACTTGGGTCTCGATTAGCCTCGATTGTTATCCTGCCTGGAACTTCATAGACGGTAATCCCCCCCAAAGTTTCTAATGATGAAGCATACTCTTCAATTATCTCGGGCATAGGTTCTTCATAGCTAATTGAATCTTCCATCAACACTTTTTCTTCTGCTTCGTCATCAAAATCTGCCCTCGCTAGACCCCCAAGAACTCCGCCACCATATCCACCTGTTGTCATAGCGGATTGGTAGGTGTTTACGTAGTATGGATTTGGTTTGACAATCGAAACTGGTTGAGCTGATGCAGTTGAAACAATCAAACTGATGTCTTCCCAATCTTCCATTGAGTTGTTGGAAATCATTGCAATCCGCTTTAGGGTAGTGGTTTCCTCTCTGATATCTACATCATATGTTGCATACCAGTTTGCTAGTGAGATCTGGTAGGTGACCTCTAGTTCCAGAGTCGTATTTTGTTTTGCATCAATGGTTACATAGACTTCAGACAGGGTTTCGGTAATTCGCTCTCCTTGTATCCGTTGGATATTTTCACGTATAGCTCTATTCTCAGCATCTATCTCTTGCAATTCTCGAGTCAATTTCCGAAGTTCCTTCTTCGATTTGAGAATTATATCCTGGTTTGCTTTATCCATCTTGGTCAGATTGTCAAGTCCTGTTTCACCCACACTGAACCACTTCCCAAATTCTGCACTGAACTGATTCATTACATTTGTCTGGTGAGTGATTCTTGTTTGCTGGAGTTCATACTGATCTTGGATGTTTCTCCTTTGTTTTTCAAGAGCCTTTAATTTCTCAAGCATTTCTTTTGCATCGCCCTCTGGTTCGTGGGTTTTACTAATTCTCTTCACATCTATTCCACGAAGTACTGCATGACCTCGTCCTTTGACACGAAAGCTATCCTCGTGTGCATACTGGGTAATACCGCCAACACGAATAACTTGCTCTCCCTTTTCTACCTCCGTCTTACCCGTTCTTACTACTCGAGCACCATCGCGGAAAACGGTTGCAGATGTAATCTTAGTCTGTAATTCTTTCATTCTCTAACCTCCTATGGCAGTGGTGGATGTATCGTTATTCCTTTCTCCCAAGAAACTTCGTAATCATAATCGATGATAATCTTCTCATCTGGTTGAATGGTTTTATGCCATTCGAGGATACCAAGATGCTGTTTCTCAACACCGAATTTATCGAATTCGGCTTTGATCTCAATTACTGTGCTCTCACTATGAGGAATCCTATCACACACTTCTATCTCAATAGGTCTCTTCGAGAAGCTCTGTATCTCAAGTCTGTACTTGTACGCTCTTCGTAACTTACCTCTCGTAATTCCAGCTTTCTCTATCTCGCGATGAGTGAGTTTCTTTTCAGCTTTTACATCATATGCTGTGCGAGTTCCTAACTTGAATTCCTCTCTTGGCGAAATCTGAGAAACTGAAGTCTCTCCAATGTAATCTCCCGCTGCATAGACCTTCACCTTACCAGGAAGAATCACATTACCTCCATTGGTCACTTTGTCTTGAGCAACTACTTCAGCCATTCCTTCAGTGTACCAGTAGTGAATAGTTTCTGAATCCAATTCTTCCTCAATCAAGGTAATTGGGTGTTTTTCATTATCAGAAGGAATTGTCACTTTCTTCGGAAGTTCGTAGACTGCGATACCTGAAATTGTTTCAGTAGCTTCAGCAAATTCCTCCTCCATCTCCGGAGGTGGTGCTGGTGGCTGAGCCATAGACCTCATTGCTGCTGGGGCAGCTTTTGGCATAGGTCTGCCCTCTTTCTTCATTTTGAAGTCCCCTTTTCTTCTATCACGTTCAATTGAAGGGTCGTATATTCCAATATAATACGGCGTGGCTTCGATTGCCTGTACTGGTCTTGCTGTAGCTGTAGAAACAATAAGATCTACATTATTCCAATCTTCTCTCGTTTGATTATAGAGGAGTGCTATTCTTCGCAGTTTAGCTTTTCCAGGAAAAAGGTCCACATCGTAAATCGGATTCCAACGAGCATTGTGTACCTGATAGGTGACTTCCAACTCGATTTCTGAGTCGGCCGTTAATTCAAGAGATACTTCTACATTATTGAAGGTTTCAGTTCTCCTTCTCGCGCCTATTCTACTGATATTATTCCTGACCACTTCGATTTGCTTTGTGACTTCTTCACGTTTATCCTCAAGAGTGTGGATGGACTTCTTTGTATCAAGATACATCTTTGATGCAGTCTTGTCCATCTCAGTCAATTGACCGATTTCTCCTTCATTTGCTGCATAGACTTGGCCATAATAATTCGAGAATTCTGAAACCATGCTGTCTAGATTTGCTAGACGCCCATTGTGAAAATCGAGGTCATCCTGAATCTCCTCTTGTCTATTTTGTAATCCTTCCAATTCATCATGAAGCGGTTTCAAATCATCTGAAGGTTCAAAAACTTCAGTCATAGTCTGTATATCAATACTAGATAATTTAGCAGGTCCTTTCCCTTTGACACGGAAACTGTCGGCAGAAGCATATTCTGTTATTCCGTGAATCTCTGCTTTCTGCGGACCTTTTGCTAAGGTCACTTTTCCGGTTCTGGTTACGCGTGCACCGTCCCGAAAAATAGTGACGTTTGTAATTTTTGTTTTAACTTCCGTCAACAAAATTCTC
>CAZMBV010000028.1:4679-19681 GCA_964564335.1 uncultured archaeon | reverse complement strand
AGAAGAATTCTGGTACTAGTTGTAGGAAGTCAAAATTCATCGTGTTTGCAAAAAACGCCGACGAGTATCAATTGTAGGTTCATCTGAATCTTCACATTCGATAACTAATTTATTCAGCCATGTAGCTAGTTCGGACCGAGGAGATGTCCAACTTTGTTTATCCACATCCCAGAATCGTTTGGGAAATTCCCACTGGCCCCACACCCCACTACCAATTGGAGAGATTGTAACAGGCCATTTGAGTTTTCTTAGAACATCCATTAATTTTGTTGATCCGCCTAAGGGGAGCTCGACCATCAATAACAAGTTCCGATTCTCTTCATATCTCAAATAGCCTCGTGGTAATTCCCTTGACCATGCATCTAGCATACTGGATGTTGTTTTATCTGTCGCTCTCAACGCTACACGTTCAACTAAACCAATGTTGTAAACTGCCCAGGTTTTTCGAATCAACTCTTCTTCTCTTAGTTTCTTAATACGATTAGAAAGCTTGTTTTGACCAATAGATAATTCCCTTCGAACTACTCTTGTAGATACTATTCCTTGGTGAGCTAATTCAAGAATCCTCATATCAATTGGGTCAAGATAGTGATCTGTTGTCTTTGTAGGGTAATCTATCTGCTCAATTATCTGATGTAAAGACTCAGACTGTATTCTATAACCCCAGCTTTCCAATGCAACCCAAGGAATATCCCATTGCCTACTCTTTGTATTATAATGATAGAAGGAATTTGTAACTCCCACTGAACGAGTTTCAGAAACATCAACAGATATACCATTTCTTTGAAATATGGATATCATCTGATTAAGAGCTTTGATATTCGTAATATTATCGGGTACTGCTAATCTACTGATAACCTGCCATGGACCACTTAGAACTGGCTGTATGTCATAGAGAAAGGGGCAATCTTTGATGAATCTTGCAGGATCATCCCATGATGGTGCTGCTAATAATACGTGAAAGGTTCGAATTCCAATCTTTGAAAATGGAGTTGTAGTAAGCTCAACAAGAACATACCTATTTTTCAATCGGTTAGTCGTGGTCGATATCCATGACTCACTCAGTCCTGCAGATTCACTGATTTGTCGATAGGAAATATCTGCATCCTTTTGAAGAGCATCGATTATTTTTACCTCTGTCTGAGAAAGTCCAACTATAATATCCTGAGTTCGTCTTATCATATATTCAAAATATTCAATAAAAGTGAGTTTCTTTCCGTATCGATCCATACTTTCAAATTCATGGACCAAGGTGACCAGTTCATTGTATCCTCCAAGTTTATACATCCAGTCCATCATCTTGAATGACTCATACACAAGATTTGCTCTGATACGTTGTGTAGGTAGTTTTTTCCATGATGCAATCCATCTTTCTCTATCGTTTTTTCCAAGTAGAACACGTGCAAAACAAGAGGCAATATCGCGTTTAGCTTCATCGCAAAAATCTGTAGGTAATGCATGGTACAGACATTCTCTGTAGATAATCCCCTCAAGAGGTATATCGTTTTCAACAACTTTCTGAGTTACCTGCAGCTCTGCAGTTCCCACTTGATATTGACCGCCAAAACGTACTGCATGTATGGGTTCGATAATAGTCACTCGTTTTGGTGCAGGTACTGCTTCCACTCCAAAGTGATCATTAATTGTTTTAGAGCATAGTCTCCAAAACTCAGTTGATCGGAATAGCAGTTTGGACATGATACATATTCACTCTTCTTCAGGTCTTAAGATAATCTTGTATACTTTGTGCATCGCATTATCTCATAGTATCCTGAAAGTTGCATTTACCTAGGTACTGGCAACTCTTGCGTTCCAGAATGCAAGTTTCATTCTACAGGAACAATTGCTACGTTTTACTTTGTATATTTTTATGTTATGTATATTCTTGATAACAATGAATACACCTCCAAGAAATCCTCCAGAACCATGGTAGTAAGAATACGTTGTGATTCTGATCATTTTGGAATGATTGAATCACAAAGGTCAATGAATAATTATTGAAAGATACAGGATTTCTGCATCCCAAAAGAAGATTATCCTATCTTTCAATAGTTACTTCTTTTTTCATTTCTAACTGCTCCTGTACACAAAATATGTGAGAAATTTTGAGGCAAATAGCTGAAACTGGAATTAAAATCTAGCTCAGAATTTTAACGTTGACTGCAAAAGGAATATTACCTTAATGCATCGATTTTCTTCAGTGGAAACCATGTATAGCATCCGAGAGGCAACAGAAGAAGATAGGGAACAATCGGTCCAACTACTTGTGAAAGCATTCGAATTCATGGGAACAGTCGAAGAAAGTTGGATACATTCTTGGAAAGAGTACATGAATAAACCAGAGCATCATGATTGGAACTTTGTCGCGACTTTGGATGATAAAGTAGTTGCTAACCTTGCATTCTGGGGAACCCAGAATAATGTCATTAGAGGTAGTCCAATTCCAGCTGCAGGAATCTGGGCGGTTGCTACTGCAGAAGAGTATAGAAGGAAAGGCATCCTCAAGAGTATCTACAAAGAAGCATTCAAAGATATGAGGGAGAAAGGATTGCTTCTATCAATCCTTGAACCATCACCGTATCCGGGTGCACAGATTGCGTACGAGAAATTAGGGTATGCTCTTGCAGAAACATACACAATTTTCGAATTCCCACCAGATGCCTTAAGATCTGTCAAAGGAAATTCTAAAATTACCTACAGAGAATTAGGTGATACTAAGGAACATGCAACAATAGATAGTTTAGCAAAAGAGATGGTCCAATTTGGTTCAAGAGTTTTTGCATTCCCCTGGATGCATATTGGCTCGATAGAGAAAGGGAACTTCTTCTTATTCGAAGAGAATTCCACACCAGTTGGTTGTGCATGGTTTATCTTCAATGAGGGAGATGATGGCAAGATACTGAATATCTATTCCAACTATTTGACATCGATACATGTACTACCGTCAGTTGTTGAACTTGTAAAGAAGATATCATCAGACTGTAGCACGATCAAGTGGGTAACGGACCCACAATTTCCAATCCCTGAGTATATTCAGAATATCCAGAAGCTCACAACGAAAGTATCTGGGAAGATGATGATGCGAATAATCGACTTTGAGAAGTTCTGTTCTTCAATCAAGGTATCAGATCATTGCAATGAAGAACTTACCATGAAACTGATTGATGCGAATTGTCCTTGGAACGAAGGAGTATTCTCACTTTCAACAAACAATGGAAAATTAGTTGTGGAGAAAGTTAGTGATTCCGCAAACCCCGACATCACTCTTGAGCCACATGCACTCTCGCTAGTAATAGAAGGTAGAACACCAGCAAAGGTATTGAGAGACCTTGGCAAGATTGATTGTACAGAAAAGACTGCAGCCAAGCTTGACTCACTATTTCCTGTTGAGAACTTCATTTCGTACTTCAGATTCTAGTTCGATTGTCAGCTTCGGTCCATTCAATAGATTGTGTATAATAGAAGCAAATAGTGGCCATAGTTCCAAGTATTAAGGACGAGATGATGACCAAAATGTTTGTGAGGTTTTGAATGAGTATCTCCTCAAATATGATAGCTACGACTGCAAATGAAGCAAGAATAAATGAAAGTGCAATCCAAATGACTACCACAGCAGTCATCCAAAAAATCGCCAAGAATTTCAATTTCATTAATACCATCACTTCAGAGAATATTTGGTAAATTGGTAAATTAAGTTTTGCAATCTCATATGGATTTGAATTTCAGAATCGATCCAACTCCAACTTCTTTGAAGCTGTCTTCGAATGCATACATTAATGCAGCCTTACCCCGAAGCCCAGTGCAATGACAGGGAGATAAGGTAGTGAGGTTGTAACCTTTGAGATGTTCAACTGTTTTCGCAAGACGTTCCTTCGATGCATCATGAAGATGAAGACCACCAACCACTCCAATGATGTTTGATGAACCAGTTATGGTTGCAGCATGTTTCATCGTATTTACAAGACCAGCATGACAACAACCAGTGAGGATGATAATAGATTCATCCTTTAGTTGAAAAATCAATGATAGATCATCATCGAGCGGATCTATTATCTTTTCACCATCTCTAATCGTATGTATCTTCATCAGCGTTCCTGTGAGCTTTTCAAAATCGTTAGTCCGTGGAACTTCTCCTGTAGTCCAGATTCCCTCTCTGATCTTATGAGGATCAGTGGTACTAATTATTTCTGCGGAGGCGTTCAATTCATCTGGAGTGAAGTAATTCTTAATCCCAACATCGCGTTCATTTCCATCATCATCTGTGTATATCTTGGGAGTTATAGCCTGGGGATGATAGAGAACAGGAACTCGTTTTCCAATTTCATTTAACACTGTCAATAAACCACCTACATGGTCCCAGTGGCCATGACTGAGGATAATCATATCAACCGAAGAAAGATTGAGCTCCATCTGCTTTAGATTGTGAACTAGTGCAGGAGTTGAACTTCCTGTATCTAAGAGCAATCGTGATTCACTCATATCATCATAGAAGACATCGATAAGGGCTGCAAATCCTGCTTCTCCCATAAGGTTCCCAACATCAACATGACCATCCGCAAGAATGTGAATATGTAATTCATCTATTTTCCGACTCATTATCAACTGCTCCAGTTAATTTTTCTGAACCTTCACTTTTTCCTCCAAAGAATACGATGAATAAAATGATACTAATTGCCTATAAAATTCCTGCTACCATATTGAGGGCTCTTAGATGTCCTGATACTAGCATCACCCCTCTAATATTAAGACCTACTGAGCAACCCCAATAATTCACCAGTCGTGATGACATACATTAGAGACTACATCATAACTGGTCACGCGATGTTGATGAATAAAGTAGGCTTCTGATTATTCGATTTTGATTATCCTTTTAGATGTACTATTAGAACGGTTTTATTAGGTAAGGCAGATTGTTCAGGTATTATGACCGAGACCAACATTCTATTCATCTGGGATGTTAGAGAAGAATTGCAGGAATATCTACGGGGAGGTCTTGCTGAGGTTAAGAATCTGAACTTGATCTTTCTCGAAGATACATCTGAAGAGAATCTCTTGAAGCATGCTCCCGATGCTCACATCGTCATAGGTTGGAGACCCACTAGAGAATTCCTAGATACTGCACAAAAGATGCGTCTATTCATCAATCCAGGGGTTGGTGTTCAACATCACATCGATACCTTCAGAGAGCTTACTCAGAATAGAGACATCACTCTGATTAATGGTCATGGTAACACCTACTTCACAGCCCAGCATGCCGTAGCTCTTCTACTCGCAGCAACAAACAAAATAATCCCTCATCATATCTGGATGGTCGAAGGTCAATGGCGAAGGGGGGATTCATATGCGAAATCAACGCCATTACGTGAACGAAAGATTGGTCTTCTTGGGTATGGTGCCGTAAATCAGAAGGTTCACAAATTTCTTTCAGGGTTTGATGTAGAATTTTTAGTGCTGAAAAGAACATGGGAGGGAGGTGAGGAATTTCCAACACCCGTGAAGAAGTATCTACCAAAGGACCTGAGTGAGTTTTTGAAAGAAACAGACATGCTCATTATTGCAGTTCCTCAGACCGCAGAAACTATCGGGATGATTGGAGAAGAAGAGCTCAAACTTTTAGGACCTGAGAGTTTCCTTGTCAATGTATCTCGAGGAATTATTGTTGACGAGGAAGCTCTTTACAATGCACTACATCAGAAAATCATTACTGGTGCAGGAATCGATGTGTGGTATGAGTACCACCCAGAACCAGATGTTGATAATCGTAGATATCCAACAAGTTTTCCTTTTCACGAATTAGACAATGTCGTACTCTCACCTCATAGAGGGGCATCTCCAATGGATGATCTGAAGAGATGGGATGAGGTGATTGAGAACATAACCAAATTTGCCGAAAGTCGCACAGACTTCATAAATGTGGTGGATTTGGATAGAGCATATTGAATCTTTAGACATTATCTAGTTCATCGAGCTTCAACGTTAGTTTTCGAGGATTAGCAAGCAAACTGATTTCGTATCTATGCTGTTTTGGAATCCACTTTCCTTTCTTCCAGAGATTGATTCCTTTGCCAATCTTTTCTCGAATCTTACTGCGATATGCAATCATAACTGAGAAGCACTGAAGGACTCTGCAGAACCATTCATTTTCAGCAAGAACAGGATCTTTTACATTCACAGAGAATTCCCCACCAAGGTCCCCGAACTTGCTATCAATTTGAGCAACTTTTTGATGTCCGTTTAATCGGAAAACATCGAAGTCGTCACCCATGGAACCCCGGGCACCTTCTATTCTGAATACCTCAAAGGTATTTTTTGGCCCAAGAATATAGAATGAATAGTTCTCAGTAGATAACGCTCCTCGTTTTTGCTGTTTTACCCACGTGATGATTTCACTATCTTTCGAGAGAACAGTAAATGCAACGAGGGGCTGGTCTGAAACAAAACTGGTTGCGTATTCTTCTGCTACCATCTCTTCCATAGTGGCTATCCATCCACCACTACTTGTAAAGAGTTTGACAACAAGCCTTCTTTCTAACTTATCTACATCCGACCAAAGACTTTGGCGAATGATAATGAACCCTGCTGGTTCTAGGTCTGGTAATTTTTCCTTGTCATCTGAACGTTTTGCAGTATCGACATTTCCAATAATTGTAGCATCCTTGGAAAATTGACGACTCTTAGAACGCCATATCTCAGCTTGACGAAATCCAATAGCTTCACCATGAAGATGAGTGGAATGTAGATCTTGTGAAAAGACACGATATACTGGACCAACTTTTCTCTTTTCATTCTTCGACAAATCAATCACTCAAGTTCTTCAATAACAATGACCAGTGATAAGTGTTAGTCTCTGCACTTGTAGAAAGACTAAAACATGAGAACGGGTGATTTCATCACATGAAACTAGGTGATATTTACAGAAAGATTGTCGATATGGGAATCGATGCAGACCCTCGAGGACGAGAAAGGGTCAATCAGATTCTTGAAAAGTCCAAGAAAGATCTGGACAAGCTTGAAGGGAGGAAGAAGGAACTAGCTGACAAAGATGTCACTTGGAATCCTTACACCGATTGCAGACTACTAAATGGCGATGAAGATAGAGAAATAACTAGCCTGCTCAGTGGTATTGATATTGGCACAGGAGAGATTGTTCTTGCAGACAGACTTGCTGAAAAAGGTAACAAGATTGATCTTGTGTTAGCTCATCATCCTCATGGCATTGGATTGTCAAATCTGGACTACGTTATGAAACTACAACCTGAACAATGGGCACAAGTAGGTGTTCCAATTGCTCAAGCTGAATCAGCAATGGCGGCAAGATTGAAAGAGGTGCATTTCGGTATAAAGCCTCGCAATCATACCCAGGTAATTGATGCAGCAAGATTGATCGATATGCCGTTCATGTGCTCTCATACACCTGCAGATTCCATTGGATTTCAGTTTCTAACAAAGTATCTGAAAGATAAGGATCCGAGTACGTTGGGAGACCTCGTTGAAGTCTTACTTGAGATTCCGGAGTATCAGGAAGCAGAGAAAGTAGGAGCTGGACCTGAGATTTTGGTTGGAAGTTCTGGTGGTAGTGTTGGAGAGAAATTTGTCTTCTTCACTGGAGGAACTTCTGCAGGACCCAAATCAATACCAAAACTAGCTCATGCTGGAGTCAGTACGATTATCACAATGCACATGGGTGAAGACGTTAAAAAGGCATGTGAGGAAGAGGGTCTCTATGTTGTCATAGCAGGACATGATAGCTCAGACTCCATTGGAATGAATATCATTCTAGATGCACTTCAAAAGGAAGGAATCAAATCATACACATGTTCTGGTTTTAGTAGACATTCTCGGCTATAGACAAATGAAATTCCGGGAATAATATTCCCGGTTTCTTCTTCTTTACACTTCAAGTTTGAAAACCCATAAGGTTCATATGTAGCATATGTCGGGTGCGTCACCCGTTGACCAATGATAGAAGAGCTAACTATTGCATTCAACATTATCGGTGGACTTGCCTTATTCATGTATGGCGTAACGCTCCTCAGAGAAAGTCTTGGGAAGATATCTGGAAAGCGTGTTGTCAGAATTTTGGAAAAAGTGAGTGATGATCCTATCAGGGGTATGGGTGCAGGAACTGTGGCTACTTTCATGACGCAGAGTTCCAGTATCACTGTTCTGACACTGATTGGTTTTGTTAACGCAGGAATGATGACTTTTAGACAATCTGTGAATGTTATGCTAGGTTCCGAAATTGGAACGACCGTTACAGCACAACTCGTATCATTTGATATTGGTGGTATTTTCTGGCCACTTGTCGCAATTGGCTTTTTTATGAAAATGTTCTCCAAAAGGGAGAATGTTCAATTAGTTGGAACAGTCGTCTTTAGTTTGGGACTACTATTCTTAGCAATGGAATTTATGAAAGAAGGAGCTGCCCCTCTTACAACCGACTACCCATTCTTCACAAATCTAATCAATGACTTTGGCGCTATTCCAATTTTTGGAATTCTCATTGGTGCATTGATTGCAGGAGTGACCCAGAGTAGCTCTGCTACAACAAGCCTTGTTATTGCCATGGGAGCGGCTGGTGTTATCGCTCTAGGTCCAGCAATCGCTCTTGTCATGGGAGCAAATATTGGAACGTGTTTCCTGGAACTTGCGGCAGGAGTTGGTGCAACCACTCCTGCAAAGCGAACAGCAGTTGCTCAAGCTATAATCAATATTGTCGGAGTAGTAATATTCCTGCCATTCCTAGGGCCTTTCTCATCATTAGTTGCAACTACATCAGCTGACCTACCACGTCAAATCGCAAATGCTCACACAATCTTCAACGTGATTGTAAGCTTCATTTTTGTCCCATTAGTCGGATTACTAGTCAGGTTCTGCGAATTTTTGATACCGGATAAAGAAGGGGAAGTCATCGGGAAACATTTCTTCGATGATGAAATGTTACATATGCCTCTAGTGGCACTGATGGAAGCAGAACGAGAAGCCATCAATACAGCAGAGAAAACCATCGAGATGATAGTACTAAGTAAAAATGCCCTTATAACTCAAAACCTTGATGATGCAAAAAAGGTTCTTCGGATGGAGGATGAGGTAGATGAGAGTTGTAGAGATAATGAAGATTTCATCGATAAAATCCGAGAAGAAGAGCTGAAGAAGGAGAATGCAATCTGGAGAGTGAAACTTCTCGCCATCCTGACGGATATTGAAAGAGTAGGTGACCTTGCATCAAACATTGCAGAATTTGTGATGGAAGAACTTGATAATGGTACACTGTTTTCTGAAAAGGGTTCCAAAGCTATTGCAGAGATGTTTGATCTGGTTGAAGAAACGTATTCAACTGCAATCAAATCACTAAAGACTAGGAATAAAGAACTAGCTAAAGTAGCAGAGAAACTTGAAGACGAAGTTGATGATCTGGAGCGGAAGCTCAAGAATGATCACATCAAACGAATGGATGCAGGTTTATGCAGTCCTCAAGCAGACCGAATCTTCATCGAGACATTGAGAAATCTCGAAAGAATAAGCGACCATGCTGATAATATAGCATACGATGTCATTATGGATACTTGAAGTGACTAATCCACATCTTTGGGTTTCTCCGGGTGATCATGATCGGGTATTCCTGCTTGTGTCATACGTTTTGGAGAGAGTAGAAAGTCCAACCAGTCTTCATCCATGATACCCTCTTCGAGTACAATCTCTCGAATCGAACGACCAGTATCTAAAGCTATCTTTGCAATTCGTGTCGAAGCCTTATACCCAATAACAGGATTGAGAGCAGTGACCAGTCCGACGCTCCGATGTACTATTTCAAGTCCAGCGTGATTAGGCTGAATACCTTTGATGCATTTCTCTGTTAGAATCGGAATTGAATTCTTCAGCACCTTTAGTGACTGGAAGAAGTTGTAAGCAATTACTGGTTCAAAGGCATTCAATTCCAGCTGACCCGCTTGAGAAGCCATAGTGATGACTAGATCATGACCCATCACTTGAAACGCAACTTGTGTAATCAATTCAGGAATTACAGGATTCACTTTTCCAGGCATTATCGAAGATCCTGGCTGGACAGGGGGTAGTATAATCTCATGAAACCCACCAACCGGACCAGAGGATAGAAGAATAAGGTCTCCGCAAATCTTACTAAGATTGGTAGCAATGACTCGAAGTAAGCCTGATGCATGGACAAACTCATCAGAGTTTTGAGTGTCATCAATTAGGTCCTCCGCAGTCACTAATTCTTCAATACCTGTGACCTCAATTAGATGTTTTTCAGCCAATTTAATGTATTCAGGGTCAGCATTTAGAGAAGTACCAATTGCAGTTGCTCCAATATTATGAGTCTTCAGAACATCTTTGATTGATATTATCCGATGCTGGTCTCTCTTCAGAGCTCCAGACCATGCACCAAATTCTTGACCAAGTGTTATTGGAATTGCATCTTGCATTTCAGTCCGACCAAGTTTTAGCAAATCCTTGAATTCCTCAGCTTTTTCATCTAAAGCAGAAATAAGATCCCCTAAACATGTTGCTAACTCTCTCAAGCCAAAAATTGATGCTATCTTGATAGCAGTAGGATAGACATCATTTGTTGATTGACTCATATTGACATGATCATTTGCTGATATTGGACTCATCGAATTCCGTTGTTCACCTCTGATTTCATTTGCACGAGAAGCAATGATTTCATTTATACACATGTTTGTCGAAGTGCCGGCTCCACCTTGAAGCATATCCACAACAAACTGGTCTTCCATTTCACCAGCAATTACCTCGTCAGACGCTTCAATGATTGCGTCAGCATACCCAGAGTCTAGGTGACCCAGATCTCTATTTGCAAGTGCACATGCTTTCTTTACCATAGCTAATGATTGAATGAGTGTGGAATATTTATTTAGATTCACATGAGAAACATCGAAATTTTCTTGTGCTCTGAGAGTCTGAATACCCCAGTAAGCCTCTTTTGGAACCATTCGGGTCCCTAACAGATCACTCTCTTCTCTATATTCCGTATTATCTTCACCCAACAACATCACCTACTTATTACTCATTAAAAAAACGAGTATATCTCACTATTGACTCTTTCTTTATAGATATCATTTAGAATCCTGCAGCTTGCCCATCCTTTCGATAATCAGACCCAGCAATCCAAGCATCCTCCAAACTAAGAATAGCCTGCCCACAACCAAAACCCGATACTGAACCTGCTTCTAGAATATGACCAAGCTTTTGGAGCTCATCATGTAAATGAAACGGAATACCCTTCTCAAGTTTGACCAGATTTTTTTCTTGGTCATGATCAAAACGAGGATAATCAAGTGCAGCTTGAGGGCTCATATTGCAGTCTACTAAATTACTTACAAACTGAGCATGAGCTTGAGCTTGGTGGGAACCGCCCATAATTCCAAATACACCAAAGAATTCATTATCTCTGTACAGTGCACCAGGTATTATTGTATGGAAAGGAAGCTTACGAGGAGAATAGCAATTTGGGTGTTCTGGATTCAGTGAGAAGAGATTTCCTCGGTTTTGAAGTTTGATGCCTGTACCTGGAACAACTAATCCACTTCCAAATCCGCGATAGAGACTATTTATGAAAGAGACAGCTCTTCCTTCACCATCAGCTGTTGCAAGATAGACAGTCTCACTTCCTGGACTAATCCCTGAATCAAATTCAGTCATTGCTTTGTTAGAATCAATAAGAGTAGAACGTTTCTTAGAGTAGTCTTTCGATAATAAGGTCTCTAGAGGAATCCTATAGAAGTCAGGATCTGCATTGTGCTGATGAAGGTCAGCATATGCGAGTTTCTTAGATTCAATCATTATGTGATAGCGATTTACAGTCCCTTCAGAAAAGACTGCAGAATCATATGTTTCCATCAAGTTCAGCATGATTAATGCAGCGAATCCTTGTCCATTTGGGGGATGCTCAAATACATCTACACCTCGATAAGTTGTTGAGATAGGTGTCGTTTCAATTGTTTCATGTGCCTCCAAGTCATCAAGAGCCAGGAACCCTCCGTATTCCTGAACAAGGTCAACGATGCGTTCAGCAATCTCGCCGGAATAAAAAACTTGGATACCTTCCCGACCTACAGAATCAAAGACTTCGCCGAGATCCTTATTCCTCATAGTTTCCCCAGGTTTTGGATATCGACCATCAATTGAGTACAATGCCTTTGCATAGTCATTGATGAGAATACTTGATGCTAAAGGCCATATTTGAGAGGTATGAGGAGAAACAGGAAATCCCTCTCTTGCGTATTTTATTGCAGGTTGCAATACTTCACTAAACTCAAGTGCACCATAATTATCTATAAGATACGACCACATATGCAGTGCACCAGGAACAGTAACTGGTGCGCCACCCCTCAGTGGTATTTCACTCCATCCTCTCTCAATCAGTTCTCCCAGAGTAACAAGAGATCCCGATCTCCCAGAACCATTGATACTGATTGGCTGCTTCTTACCAGGGAGATGGATAAGTGCGAATGCATCACCTCCACATCCTGTACCGAATGGCTCAACTATGTCAAGAACTGCAACTGTTGCAACAGCTGCATCGATAGCATTTCCACCTTGTTGTAAGATGGACAGACCTGCCTGAGTTGCGAGTACTTGTGAAGAAGCTACTATGCCATGTTTTGCAATCACGTTTCGAGTGACCATATTTCTACGTAGATTAATTCCATCTGTTTAGTCTATCGCATATCCATGAGTGGTCAAAAAAATCTATGTAAGTAATCGCTGCGATAGAGAAGAGAGTGAATAATAGACTCCTGCAAGAATGTCAGAACCCGAAGAATGACCTACTGTTACAAGGTCTGAAAGCGCCGTTTCTGTCGGAACCCCATCAGAAAACGATTTAATAAGATTGTAAACCGGTTTAGAGTAATGATGGTCAAGAGCGTCTAAAAGCATTGTTTTAGAAAGAGGATAGTCATATGTCATGACTGCATCACGTATTTTACTCGTATTTTCACCTAGAATATTAAAAATGGATATCACGCCCAACGCAAAATCATCGCCCGATGGTGTTAGACCAAATCCCAAGCCCAAGAGATGCTGGACAGCGTTATCTGGACTCTGACTATTCATGAGTATTTTGAATTGCTTATCACTTACAGCCTTCTCGATTCCAGAAAGATTGTTCAATTCACCTTCTAGGCGAAGCACAGCTGATGAGATACTATGGCTCTTGATTTTCAGATAGGGGCGAATAGAATCAAGAGTTTCCTTAATTGGAGGATTTGAAGTATGCATCAACGATAGGTCAATGGGATTAGATAGTTCGATTATCATATTATCAAGAATAATTTGATCTTCGTTGAAATAGCCACTCGTAATATGTGGAAATTTATCAATATCAACAATTACAGCAGATGGAAGCAATACACCATTCCTATTCAACAATGTAATCACACGATGGTGAAACAGAAGCGCAACAGCCCTTGGACTCCAATAGAGAACACGTCCGACGCCATCATCACGGGCTCTCGTTCCGAATCTCAAGGACTGCAGCGTTCTGTGCGAGGTGGTGACTTCTATCATTGTACTAGAGCCCATACTTCTTTGCATAAGCGCGAAGTGCATCCCTGAATGCTTCAATTGGAGCTCTTGATATACCTGCACCTACTTGGCCTACTCCGGGTACCTTTCCTCCAATACCAGTATTCGACTTTGGAACAAGACCAGTTTGGTTTACCTTGATGATATCAATACCCAATGGAGTACCCCTGAAATTAAGATTTGGTATCAAAAAGTCTCGGCTTTCACCAACGCTCACTTTGTAGCCATCCATAGTCATTTGATTGGCGTCTTTCACAGTACCACCAACAAATCTTGTGACAGCAGGTGCTGCTGCAGATGCATACCCACCAAGACCAATGGTTTCAGTAATGGCGCTATCACCAAAATCGTGTTCTGCATCATCTTCACTATATCCGGGAAAATAGAGACCCTTTGGAATCTCTGCAGGGCCAACAAACCATTCACCCTTTAATCCGCTTACTCCAATACCATAGCCAACTCCATTTCGAGTAAGTCGAGTGACGACTGTACTATAATCGATACCATCTGCTGGATCAATCAGTGCTTTTGCTGCGGGCATTGACAGATTAAGGAAGAATTGTTCCCGCTCTGCAATGAAGTCGACACCCTTAACACCCGCTTCTGTATCAAGAAGAGGATTGAGTATCTCTTTTAGGAAGAGGAGACTAGATGCTATGAATCTCTGATGGAATTCATCGCCCATCGCTAGAGCCTTACTCGTAATGACCTTCAGATCAATTGGATTCTTCTTTACAGCTTTTGCTAGTGATGGTCCTAGAACATCATTCATCCAACGAAGACGCTCAATAATCTCATCACTGTAGCCTCCAAATCTCAGGATTTTACCTCTTCCTTCATGAAGGTTGCAAAACGCCTTGTTGCCAAATGTTTCATTCTCTACTACAGCAACATACATTGAAGCAGAAGTGATACCACCCATTGGCGCTGCGGAACTGAATTCGTGATTTGGCTTGAATTCAATCTCACCGCTCGCAGCAAGCTTATCTGCTTCTTCAAGATTCTTTGCCTTATCTTCTAGAATAAGTACTCCTTGAACAGCAACTTTCATTGCTGGAATCATATCTTTGTATTCAATTGGTGGACCTGCATGCAAAATCAAATCATCTCTCATTCCGGGGATGACTTTCTTTGCTGGTGCAAAGTCAACAAGCACAGCTTTTCCTTTGTTGACACGTTCCACTGCTTTTTCATTTGCAGCATCAATCTCATCGCTAATGCTGCCATTTGTTTTTTCTTTTGATTCTGTCATTTTTAATCATCTCAATTCTATCATTAATTTTTCCCCAATCCCTTGAGGATATTACTAATATCCTTAGGCAATTCCACAGGAGGTGCCCAGTCAATCTTGTATAGTTTAATATCCTGTTTGTCCATTTCCTGATAGAACCACTCGGCTCCAACAGCAAACACTTTCAATTTTCCTTCTATCATTA
>CAZMBV010000028.1:0-4579 GCA_964564335.1 uncultured archaeon | reverse complement strand
TCATCCAGTATCATCTCGTTTCTTAAACGAGGGTCAATCATAGGATGAGGTCTTCCTTGGACATATTCTTCAGCGCCTGTATCGATACAGGCATCGAGGTCATCCCAATTTCTATCTACTTGATGATTTTCATCCAACGGTGCATTTGAGTAGATATCGATGCCATTTTTCTTAAGGATGGCTTGTGCTTGATAACACAGACTTCCACCGACAAACATGCCACGAACGAACTTTCGACCTTGAAGATCAAAATCCATTTTCGCCTCGGGTATTGCCAACGGTTCTTTCCCAGCTTTTTCAAGTGCAAAATTGATTGCATCATCCAAGTAACCAGTTACGTAAGTTTCACCCTCAGTATATGTATCATCATCACCTAGCGCCACGAAAGCAGATGGTTTCTTACTGAGTATTTTAACGACCTCTTTCATAACTGTAGCATCGGGTTTCTTAGCAACAACAATAATCATAGATGAGTCGTGCAACAACTCTATCCCTTGCTTGGTCATGATAGCATTTACTTCTCGAGTGAAATCATTGGTACCAACTCCAAGAGCTGCACTAATTCCCAGACCACCCTTATCCAAGAGAACAGTAAGTTCTTGGATTCCAGTTCCAGATGAACCAACTATTCCAATAGTACCTTCCCGGATAACATTAGCAAATCCAATTCCCTGTCCTTGTATAATAGTCGTACCTGCATCAGGACCTAATACTAGAAGGTTTTTCTCATGAGCGATTTTCTTAAGCTCAAGTTCAGTTTCAATTGGGACATTACTACTAAAGATGTGCAGATTCACACCTTGGTTAAGTCCTTTTTTCGCAATATCTTCTACATACTTACCTGGTGTGGAAATATATAGTAGAGGAAAGTCACCTTCTTCTGTTAGAGATTCAAGATCATCCAATGCGTAATTTTCGATGTCCGATGATTCTGTTTTTCGATCCAACATATCTAATGCTTCTTTGATAGTATTGGTTGCAATTGTTTCATTATCTGCATTTACCGCTATGAGAATTGAACTGCTCTCGACATCCTTTGGAGGATTGAAACCAATGCTTTCAAAAATTTCAAGATTCTGACTTGTTGCAGACATAACTGCTGCTTCTTCTACTCCATTTTTCTGCTCAAGCTCGCGAGTAATCTGCATCAACAGAACTGAGTCTATGTATCTTCCTTTTACTTCATGATATATTACTGTCATTCAACACTTCTCCATTTTTTCTTACTTCTCATTCAAAAAGAAAAATAGGGGAGAATCCCATTTGCGGAATCCTTTAGGATTCAACAAAGTGGGATTCATCCGAATTACGCTGGAACCTCCTTTACCATGGCCATTCTTACTTGGAGATAGCCAAATAGAGGCCCAATAGCAGCTGCTACGTACGCTGTTATCGCTGCTGCAAAGATGTTGCCTGGAATAAAACCAAACCCACCAAAATAGGTGCTGAAGAAGATAGCAAACCCGTAGAAGATTGCGGGAGTGTACTTGATTGGTCCCCAGTACCTTGTACCCCATAGGATTGGTTGGTTCACCATGAAGATGATTATTCCATCAATCAAAAGCATCAAACCGAGGTTAGATGCGACCATTGGATTGAATATATCCATTAGGAACGCACCTGCGAAACCCCAGATAACACCCCAAGCGATTGATCCGTACATCTTCTTCCAGACAGGAACTGCTTGTCCCTTTCCGCCACCACCTGCTGCAAAGTAGCCAGCCCACGTAATGAATACTGCCCAAGGTGGGAACATCAGTGCAAAGGGTGCAGGGAGTACACCTTGAACAACCATCAATACTGTGAGTCCAGCCAAGAACGCACCAGTGAAGGCTGTAGGAATAGTTTCATGAGTCTTTGTCTTTACGACATCGTGCTCAGGCTCATCTTTGTGGACATCAGTGGTAGGAGTTGTTTTCGTTGTTTCTTGCTCCATTCCATTTCCCTCCGATTATGCCTCGATTTCTATAGCAGTACGCTCAGTTTCGTTCCAAGTCTTGGTCTCATCTAAGTGACTGTGGTAGATGATTTTGCCTCTCTTGATCACGTATTCCCTTGTTGGGACATCTAAGAAGATATCAGACAAATGCTTTGTTCCTAAAACATTCAGGTCTGCGTTCTTACCTTCCTCTAGACCATAGGTTTCCTCAACCCCAAAGAGCTTTGCAGGATTCTTTGTGATCATGTCAAGAAGCATCTTCTGTTGTGAAACAGTTCCCAATTGTGCAACATGTTCATAGATTGCACCAATCATCAGTAGGTCGCCACGTCCGAATGGAGTGAATGCGTTTCTGATGTTGTTTGATGAGAATGCTACGTTTACGCCACCCTCAACAAATGGAATCGGGTTCAGTACACCTCTTCTGACTTTATTCTCGTCACCGCGACCACTCAGGAATAGATCTGTCGCAGGCAGAGGAATTAGAGTAATATCGGCATCAGCCATTCTCTTGATGGTGTCTTTCAAAACAGCTGGTGATACACTTGACAGTGATGTCATGTGTCCAACACTTACACGTCCCTGATAACCTTCTTCGAGTGTTTTTTCAATGATGTAATCGATTGAGCGGTAGCGCTTATCGTCGATATTATCACCAAAATCAGCGTGAAAATCTACAGGTTTATTGTATTTCTTGCCAAGCTCGAAGATTTGATCGATGTGCTGCTTGGTGCCTTCGTAGTCCTTTTCATTATAAGGACAACCACCTACAACATCCGAACCCATCTTCATTGCTTCATCAAGTATTTCATAAGCTCCAGGAGACTTGATGAGACCTTCCTGTGCAAATGCAACTACTTGTATATCAACGAAGTCTTTGTAGTCTTTCTTTAAGTCTAAGGCAACTTTTGTCCCTATGGTATGCGCAAGAGGGTCTGTATCAGGTTCTGCACGAACAAATGTAGTCCCATGCCTCAAGAGCATATCAAGTATCTCTTTAGCTCTTCCTCGTACCTCATCATATTCGAAATTCTTCTTCAGTGAACCAGTTATACTGATTGCACCTGCAAGAGTTCCTTCAAGATTTGGCTTTACTTTATCAAGTAATGCTTTCACCATGTGAATGTGGGATTCAAAAAAAGTTGGTGTAACAACATCTCCACCAAGGTCAATTTCTCGCTGACCTTTGAGATTATTACCAATTTTTACGACTTTGCCACTTTCAATACCGATGTCAACCAATGGTTTTTCATCGTCGATTCGAGCACTTTTTAGTACTAGTTCATAGTCCATGTTTTTTCTTGCTCCTTTGTATACGATGAAGACTACTTGTATAAGCTACTGTATCTGGGACGGTACAGTCACAGTGGGATATATCCAAAATGTGATTCGAGAACCTTAGAAACAATAAATAATGCTATTAATCCTATAGAATTTCGACAATTCATATGTTTGGAAAAAAATCTTGATGAACTGAAGATCTTTCGAGACTTATGATCTTATCAAATTCGGAAATAGATACATTAACGCATCTAAAATCGAAGGTGAAAAAATGACAGAAAAAGCAGAAAAAATATTCATATTCATTAGCTTATCAGCAATCTATTTCTTTTCAATTGTGCATAGAGTTGGAATATCAGTTGTTGCAGAAGATATGATTTCCGAATTCTCATCTACCGCCACACTCACAGGACTAATGTCATCTGCATATTTCTGGTCGTATGCAGCAGCACAGATTCCAGTGGGGATTGCATTAGATAGAACAGGAGTAAGGAAAACAATTGGTGTCTTTGGAATCCTAGCGATAGCAGGAAATCTAATTTTTGCATTAGGAGCGACAATATCAATAGTGACAATTGGGCGTGCATTGGTAGGCTTTGGAGTTGGAGGTTTTTATGTATCCTGTCTAAAGGCATTAGCTAAATACTTCGATCCAGCAAGATTTGCTACATTAACGGGGCTCCTGACAGCATTAGGTAATTTCGGTGCGTTTTTTGCTTCAGCCCCGCTAGCCTTGATATCAGTAAGTCTAGGAGGATGGAGACCTGCATATCTAGTGATTTTTGCTGCCATGACTATCTTCATCTTACTCTCTTGGATTGCATTACGACATGAACCTCATGAAGAGAAAATTAAGAATCAAAGTATCTTCAAGGATTTAAAGACCGTGTTCAGTTACAAACAGTTTTTGTTAATCATGATGATTCCATTCTTGGGATATGGCGTGTATATCAGTTTTCAAGGATTATGGGTCGGTCCATTCCTCGCTGATGTTTATGGATTCGATACAGCAACGATTGGTTTCTTCTTGACTTTCATAAGTATTGGATTCATAATATCAAGTCCACTTGGAGGTTATCTCTCTGATAAGGTTCTACAAAGACGAAGACCAGTATTAATGGCTGGACTTGGAATGAGTCTAGCATTCTGGTTGGTACTAATTACTTCAGGAGGAGCACTATCACCAATCTATTTAATCACCATGTTTCTACTAATTGGGTTTGCAACAGGTTTCATCTATGTGTTTATGTCAATGTCAAAGGAACTGTTCCCTGCAAAGATATCGGGAGTTGGAATTGCAAGTTTCAATCAGTTCAATTTTATTGGAGGAGGATTCTATGAATTCTTCATGGGTTTTGT
>CAZMBV010000027.1:0-19819 GCA_964564335.1 uncultured archaeon | reverse complement strand
ATGAGCTTGTGGGCGTGGGATTTTAGTATCTTCCTGGAATTTGATGTAGGAGTTCTGAAATGGCAGATTGGAGCTGCTCTATCTATTGGGACACTAGCAATGATTTTGGGTTATATGGCATCAGGTGTAATCTCTGATTTTATTGGTAGAAAGAATACAATGGTGATATCATTCATACCTATGGCAATAGGTCTTCTTGGATTATGGTTGAACCCCTCGTGGCCATTTGTAGCAATTGAATATGGCATCACCTATTTTGGGTGGGCATCAATACTTGTCATCACAACAGCAATTCCAGCAGATGAGATTCATGCTGATGGTGGGGCGAATAGTGCACGAACTTTTACGATGGTGCTCCTTCCCGCGTTTCTAGTTGATGGACTTAGTCCAGTTCTTGCAGCGGTACTCCTTGAGAATGGATACTCTGCAAGTTACTTGCACCTCATTGCATCTGTTGGTGCAATCATAGCACTCGTCGCAACATTCGTATTTGTCAGAGAATCACTTGATAAAGAAATAATCAAGAAAGCTAGAAAGGGGCCAATCATTACAATTAGAGGTCTTGGTAAGAATTTCTGGAAATTTGTTGTTGGAATCTCCGGGTTCATCTTCTTTCTAAGATCAGCGGTTCCGTATCTGGGAAATCTTGTTGTAGGTGAATGGGGACTTACTGATGCTCAGTATGCCTATGCTTGGGCGTTCTACTCAATTACTAGTGCGATTCTACTCTATTTTGCTGGAACACTAGCAGATCGAAATATTAAAGCAGCGCAGATTGTTGCGCTGCTAGGAAACAGTATTGTCATTTTGGCATTCTCATTCTTCCAAGGATTTTGGGTACTAGTTACCATCAATATCCTGTGGTCATTGCCGATTGCACTATGGATTGGTGCTGAAAATACAATTGTTTCAGGTAGTGTATCTGAAGAGAAGAAAGGAAGAGCTTTAGGAACATATCGCTATGCAACAAGTATTGCGGGATTCTTTGCATTCTCCTTTGGAGCATACATTTGGGAGGTAAGTAATAGTCTTAAATTCTTGTTCTTCTTCGCAGGCGTATCCACCCTATTTCTGATCGTAATCATGGCTCTTGCATTGAAATCCATAGATTTGCCAAGTAGACAGGAAGAGTAAGAGGATTAATTAAAAGCCAGCACTATTGAGTCAGATGTAGAAATTAAATTGAACTAAGACACTCACCGATTCCGAGTAACGTTCTTATCTTACTTTAAACACTACAGAACCTGTCGGGAGCCTGGGGATTACTATGGATGATGACTCTTCCCTTATTGGACGGCACCTAAAGCAGACGGGAGGATTGCTCCTTGGAGGTGCTCAAAAACAGGTTAAGGATTACAAAGGGAAGTTTGAAAGCCTCAGGGGAGTTTATGATGAATTCTTATCCAAGTTGCTAATCTCATATGACTCAGCAAAATTCGATCCAAAATTCATTGACAAATTCTTTGGTAAGAGAAAACTGAAATTTGCAGGTATCGATGGTACCGTTCTGAAATACGATGTTTTTGATTTGTTGATATTTTTCGCAGGCGCATACCCTGCTTTTGGTGACATCGAGATAGATGATAAAGGTGAATCTAAGATCACTTATGAAGAGAAATTCCTGGAGCATGGAGTAGGAATATCAAGTGTCCTTCCTGTGTATATCAGTGAAGTCCCACATATTGACCAAACACTATTAGTACGTTCGGAAAACGGAGAGGTTGACCACTCCATAAGTTACTCCGATTCATGGGTTGTAGACAACTCTGCTTTTGCTGACTTCATGATGGGGCTCTCAGAGTTTTATCTTGGGTATCAGCTTGTTAGTTCTGAGGATCCAGTGGATATTTTACTGCATGACAGAGTCTTTTCATCAGAGGTTGCATCATTCTACGCGGAAACCTCAGATTTCCGCCTAAACCTCGAACATGAATGTGGTCTCATAGGATACAAAATTGATGGAAGACCCCTAACAAAAACAGAATGGATCTTTGCACGACGTCTATTCGGAAACCTTGAGATGGGAACACCTCCTGCACGTGGAGAATTTCTCCTCCCCAGAGTTATCATTGAACTCATGAATGCAGAAGGCAATAGTCTCACTCGTGATGAACTCGTTCAGAGAATGGGTCTTGATAACGAGTTCAGACAAGCGCGATTGGATAAAGAACTCAAGAAGGGAATTCGGGGAACAGGAGAAGCAGAAGGGCTCTTTCTCAGAAAGCAAGAACATTTTGTTCTGAAACCCCAATATCGTGACCTAAAGAAAAGAATGAAGTTGCTTGTAGATGATGTATGCGGGCGAATCTTTTCCACTGATCCAGAAGTTTCGTACGAGGAGCGCTTCAAGATTAATGGTCGATGGTTAACAACAAGTGATCTTGCATTCCTAAGTCTGATGTCACTCTACCTCACAGTTGAAGCATGTTGGGAAAATCATATCTTACTTGTGGGAGTTGCAAAGGACACTTCAGCTCGAGACCTGAAGAGACAGGTACTTCCAGTTCTTAATTTTGTGGGAAGATTTCAAGGAGGATTTACAGATAAGCGGGAAGATACCCCAGACACCGATCGAATGATTCTCCAATGGGTATCACTTCAGGAACGCGAAAAACTGAAGGTTCCTTGGGCAACTGTTGAATATGACACAGCGTTCAAGACAATCGTTCCACACCTCGAACGAACTCCGGGACTAGTATCTGGAGCAAGACGAAATCAAATTGCACTGGAGAAGACCTTTCTCAAATCATATTTCCAACTTTGTCAAGCATGCTCTGAGCCTAAACTCAGGAGTAATGTTTTACTTTATGATCGTCTTGTCTATCCAGAGTTTGAGAATCAACTTTCGAAGATAGTATCACTCAAGCATGATTACGAGAACAGACCTGAATTTCCAGAACCTCTGGAAGTAATCTTCTTTGAGGGACAGGATAATCCGGTTCAAGCATTTATTCTACCACTATTCAAAGCAATGACAAGTATGAGCATTCCAGAATTATTTGGTCATCTCAAACCACTTTATGTAGCGGATAAAGTAGCAAAATATCATTTCGGGCAAGTGCGTGGAATGGTTGAGAGCACAGGGAACTGGTTGATGAACCGGCCCGACCTACGAGAATTCCTATTCTATCTCAGTAGTTTCAGAGAAAGGAGGTCTAGTCATGAGCAATCAAGAAGAAATACATAAGAAATACTTTACAGATTTTGAAAGTGCATTCGATGGCAGGTTGGCAAGGGTTATTCCCATTGCTGCAAATTACACTTCAGAATGGGCAGGTTCAGCAGCACGATATGATTGTCGAATTAAGATTCGCTACAACAAGGAACTCATGGCTCAATTAGAAGAAGGTATGCTTTTAGCAGTGAAGAACTTTCGAGGTCAATCAAAAAAGTCTGTAAAAGAAGGAATCAATCGGTATACGGTCATGGTGATTAGTAAAGTCTGGCCGCAACACTATGGACTAGGGGGTCTTAGCGACAGTCACTACTATCCAATGCAAATGGAGATAATCGAACAATCCGTGCCTGATTGGGCGACAGATGACCAAGCAACCATGATGGTTCAGATGACGGCAATCCCAATCAACTATGATCTTGTGATTGATTCCAAGGGAGAAATTAGTTTCAAGAAGGGTTTCTCGTACCCACTTATTGGAGAGCAGGTCTTTGTAATCAATATGGAAACAGTGGATTTCATCTATAATTCGAAGGTAAAGGAATCAATTGGTTTTACCAAGAAAATTTCAGTGGCTGACCCTAAGAAAGATCCTCGAGTTGGAGTTCTGCGAATGTTCATGGAGTCAGACAAAGAGGTCCCAATCTATGTAGACTTACCAAAATTATTGCGCTATCATTTCGGAGTGTTTAGTTTCACTGGAGGTGGTAAAAGTAATTTGCTCTCGAACTTGTTCAGGAGAATTCTCTATCACAGTGATGATACAAAATTAGTAATCTTCGATATCAGTTGTGAATATCCCTTCCTTCTCAGTGATGTGTTCATGGACCCGAAGATTGAGAGTACTATAGTCTTGGAAGAAGAGGCAAAGACAGCAGATCACTTTGCTAGGTCAATAGTCAAACCTCGAGACTTCGAGGAAGATAATGACGCAAATGAGGTTCTCAAGAAAATCTATGCGAAAGGTAAAGTGACCTACTTCAATCGACCCCAAACGCAAGTTCCAACATTCGGTGGTCTGATTCAGGAAATGCGTGGACTTCGTACTGATAATGCCAATCGACCAACTTATGTTCAGGCAATGGATGAAGTTATAGATGCAGTAGCTCAATACATGGACGGAAAGAATAAAGCCGAACATGAAGAAATTGACGATAACCTTGTGGATGTGCTTGATAACGCAGCAAAAACCGCAGTAGCAACTTTTCAGGTTCATGATAAGTCAGCCCTGTATGCATGGGCAACAACTCGATCTACATTGAAAGCTGTGATTGCTAGAGCAAAGAAAGCAAGTTCAACCGGAGACACTGTAAAGTCACTCCTAAGGAAACTTTCAGGACCTGAGCGAATCATCTGTATTTCAATTGCAGATCCTGATACATTGAGAGACCTCGTAATAAAATTGACAAGTGCGGCATTAAGATATCGCAAGAAAACTTTCGAGATTAAACCACAGATTCTCTTTGTATTTGATGAAGCACAAGAGTTCATTCCATCAGGAGCAAGTGGTCATCTTGCACAAACAAGCTATGCAGTGGAGCGACTTCTACGACAAGGAAGAAAATATGGTCTGGGAGGAGCCATCGCAACCCAGAGAATTGCATATCTGAACACAAACATTCTGCAGCAGCTTCACACGTTCTTTGTAGGTACATTACCAAGACCCTATGATAGAACTGTAGTAAGCAGCTCGTTCCAGATAGATCTGAGTATTCTTGATAAGACATTAGAATTTCCACCTGGTTCTTGGCTATTATCAAGCTACATTGCGACTGGACTTGATAATGTTCCTGTATTTGTTAAAGCAGATAACTCAGAGGACTCTTTGAAGCAGTACATAGATTCGAGTAAACAAAGATCTAAACCTAAATCAGAAGTAGCATCTCAGAAAGAGGATGATTCAGGTCAAGAGAAACTTGCATAGAACAAGACAGACCTGGGTATGGATTCTGGGGGTCTTTTTATGCAATCATAAAAATTTGATTGCAGTAATGAGGTGATTCAGAAAATGGGTATTGATTACGTGAGCAAAGAGGTAGGAATCAAGATTGTCTTTTTCGACCAGCTATGAGTGGCAAGACCACCACTATCAGATGGCTGTTTGGCGAGCTCGACCAAGCAGAGAAGATTACTTCTATTGAGAATACAGTTGGAAGAACAATGTTCATGGATTTCGGTGTTATTCCATCAGGCAATGAATGCAGGTATTGCTTAGTCCGAATAAGATAGAGACTGTATCTTTTCAATGTCATGTGTTTCCGCTAAATCGCCAAATAGATGTCCAGCACGCTTTGCCTTTGTTTCAATATATGCTCGGCTGTACTCAGTTGGTTCAGTGATAAGAGGAAGACGTTCCACAATTTTGATTCCAGCTTCAGTGAGTTGCCGAATCTTCTCAGGATTATTAGTGAGTAACTTGATTGATTTAATTCTGAGATTCTTCAGTATGTTAACAGCAATTCCATAATCACGTTCATCCGGCTGATATCCTAAGTGAATATTTGCATCGATTGTATCCAGTCCCGTGTCTTGGAGAGCATAGGCTTTGATCTTCGCAGTGAGACCAATATTTCGACCTTCCTGCCGTAAGTAGAGTAAAACTCCAGTCCCCTCTTTTTCAATAATCTTCAGTGACTCCAGTAATTGATCCCTGCAATCGCACCTCTTACTTCCCATAACATCCCCAGTAAGACATTCCGAGTGAACACGAGTCACTACTCCCTCTTTATCGACAATATCCCCTTTGATGATTGCTGTGTGTTCCTTGTTATCACATGGACTAACAAACCCACATACCTGGAAATCTCCAAATCTACTTGGGAGATTAGCAACTGCTACTAATTGTACACAGCATTCGTCGGTGACGCACACTTGCTTCGCGCTTGTATCAAGAAGCATCTCTATTTGCTCTGTAGAAAGTTTCATTTTGAATCCTCTCGCTTGTCTATTCTCTCTCTCGTCGCATTTATCAGTTCCTTTAGGTCTTATGCTATCACGAAATTAGAGGGATGAAACATCAAATTCCGATAAAATTGGTGAATGTTAATGGTAGATTATAATTCTGCTGTCGAAGAGATTCAGAAACAGCTCAAAGAAAAAACAAAGGTCTTTGCCTTCAAAAAATTGGAGCGAGAAGTCATTACTACAGGTGCTTGTGTTGAGTGCGGCTCTTGTGTTGAAGGGTGTCCTGTAAATGCAATTTCTGGAAACCGTATTGAGAACAAATATGTGCCAACTCTAACAGGAGATTGCATTTCATGCGGTATCTGCTATGCCATGTGTCCACGGGCATTTTCAGTCCATGACGAATTGATTGGCAATGTGAAGAGTGCGTGGAGAGTAAGGTCTCTCGGAGAACGTAAGAAACAAGATGGCGGCGCAGTTAATGCATTTCTTGAGTACATGCTTGAGCACAAAATGATAGAAGCTGCAATAGTTGCATCCCAGACACGAGATGCACCTTGGTTACCAGTTGCAAGAAGAGTTACCAATAAAGGCCAACTCAACGATTGTGGTGGTACCATCTATACTCATGCCCCGGTAGTTTCTGAATTGATCAAGGGATTCAAAGATGGTCTCTCTAAGCAAGCAATTGTAGGTACAGCATGCAATATTGATGCTATTGATAGAATGGAGTCACACGTTGCAGGATTCTTCTCGGTAAATACAGATGCTACTGTTTTTAAGATTAGTCTCTTTTGTATGGAATCTTTCAATCATGCAGACCTTACAAAATTCTTGAAAAACGAAGGTATCAAAATCGAGGATGTCAAACGTTTTGCAATTGCAGGTGGTCAATTTACTATCAATCTGGAAAATGAAGAGAAAAGTTGGCCTGTCAAAGATTTGGATTCAGCAGCTGCAACTTCATGTGCCTATTGTCAAGACTTGACTGGAATGCACTCAGACATCTCATGTGGGAATATTGGTTCAGATGGAGGCTGGACTACGGTTTTGATTCGTACAGCGATTGGAGAAAAAGTACTGCAAGGAGCCTTGAAAGCGGGTATTATCGAAGCAGAAGAACTCGAACCTAAGTCAGTTAGGGCAGTCGCAAACTCAGCACGTTTCAAGAAGAATAAATTCTACAAACTCACACCTCAACATTAGAAAAGAAATAGAGTGAGAGGAAACTCCTCTCACATTCTATCATTGAACAATCCAGAATTCTATTTCTTTGTTCTGAAATACATTACAATGAATACTAAGAGCGAGAGACCACCTAGGATACCAACAATACCATAGAGAAGCGCCGGAGCTCCTTGATGAGCCATTGATGTCACTGTGACATTCAACCATCCCGTGTTTTCCGTATTACTTACAGATGAGTTATCCGTAGCTAAAATCCTATACCAGACCACTTCTCCGTAAGTGTACTCTCCAAGATCTGATGTGAAGAAACCATTGATATGAGAGATGGTCATAGCTGATGTATCATCTACAAAGGTTGCACTTTCAGGATCACCTACACCCCACTCGATTGTGATATTTTTAATATTGTTAAGGTCCCAAACATACGCTTGAACAGTCAAATTATTTGTTGTTTGTGTGGTTAAGGTCTGGATAACTTCGATGTGGGCAATAATTGGATTGTGAGCATCGGGTGTCACATCCACCTGAATCACCGCATATGAGATTTGTCCGAAGAAATCAGAGAGAGTCATATTATAGACATGGATACCGACATCAAGTCCATCAACATCGATTGAGAAATTCTCTCCATACCAAGTTCCATTCATAGTGACAAAACCATCAACGGTGAGATTGTACCAGAGTGGATTATTCTCATCGACATCCCATGTGATGTTGTATCCAGTGTATCCTTCTTCATATGCCAAATTATCTGAGGCATCAATTACTGGTGCTCTAATATCAGGATAAATCCGTACATATACCGAGTCAGATGAGGAATGATTGTAGATATCAAATGCGGTAATAATGAAAGTATAATTCCCCAAGAAGAGCCCATCAAGGGATATGCTAATATCGCCACCATCAGGGTCTGTAAAAGTCCATGCAGGTTGAGAGATATTGGTGAATGAATGAAATTTTGTGTAATCACCATAGAGTGTATCATTGTAGAGAATGATCCCATCTATTGTATAATTCTTCGGATTGGAATCATATGCATGCCAACGAACTTCGAATCCTGTATCACCAAACTCGAAGGCGACATCATCAGGTGATGAAATGTCTGGTGGTGTCGTATCAACTAAAACTGTCACATTTACAATGCTTGTAGAATTCATTCCGAATGTATCATTGACAAACAGGGTATAAATGTACCAATGGCTTGCATTCAAACCATCTACATTGATTTCAATATCTTCACCAATCCAGTTACCAGTTTCCAAAACGGAGGAATTAGTACCAGATTCATTGGAGTATCGTGAAATGTTGTAGGAATCAGGATTGGATTCTGTTATGTTCCATCTGATATTGTTTCCAAACCGACCCTCTTCGTAGGTTATGTTAGCGGGTTGTGTGATTTCTGGTGCTGTTACGTCTTGAATAACGCGCACAGTAGTTGTAATTGAAGCGGATTCATTAGCTTGATTGAATACTGTGACAACAAAGATGAAATTTTGTGGAAGGGTTGTAATTAGATTTGTTGTTCTCAAATATACAAGTAAAACTGTCACGGGGCCACCGTCCCATATATTCTCAGTATAATCGGATCCATCCACAGTAACAGACCAGTTCTTTGGAGCTGCGTCGTATGCATCATATTGAATTGTTTGCCCAACAGTTCCATTTTCAAATTCAAAGAAAGTTGGACCTGTTATGGTAGGTGCAGCAAGCTCCATATTTGATATGGGAGCTGCAGAGAAACCAGTATTGTTGACGCTAGTGACACAAGGTGAGAGAATAATCAACGTCAGCATGAATGCAAATATGTAACGAGTATAATTTGATGACAACATCTATGTAACATCCTGAGTGTCAGTATTAGATTATTAAACCGCCGAACTTCAGAGTTGGGTTTTATACCCTTCGGTATCAATTGACTAAACAGTAAGAACTAAAGGGTATCTATCTAGAATACGCTGATAAGAACAGAAGATACAGAGAGGTCAAATCTATTCTCTGTACGGGACGTCTAGATGTAGGGGATACACATCGTGCCAAAGGCAATCTTCTCTATTTGGTGGGATGACCGCCTAGGACCTATGGTTGGTCGGTCATACCCAGAAACATTAACGCTTACGAGTGAAGAAGCAATTACTATCTTTATGGGGCATGGAGTGAACCAGGAAAACCAAGTTGGTTATTCCAAAATACAAAGTGGGTTAGTAATCTCATACATGCAAACACCCAGTTGTATTGGTATTTTGGTAAACGAGGGTGAAAACACTCCAGCCATTGAACGCAATTTACGCAGACTTATCCCATACATAAACTTTGACAGTGACCAATGGGATAAGGAATTAGAGAAAGCATTTGGAGCCCTTCATGATCTGATGAATGAAACAAGTGGCGAAGAACTTCTACTAAACCCAGGCGTTAAGCAACTTGTCAGAGATATGATTGAAAAAAGAATTGAGGCTATAAAACCGAAACACGTCATGAGGGCAACGGTCAGATATCCTGATGCGTATGATGCACTTGGAAACGATGACGAAGAAGTAGCAAGACTCCTGAGAGATTTGGAAGATGAAAATGTACTGGAATCAAGAACCTTTGGTCGCCGGGTTGAATGTCGTCAATGTGGTGATACCGATCTCATAATCGAATTACAGTGTCCTAATTGTAATTCCAAGGATATCCACAAAGTGTACACAGTTTTTTGTCCAAAATGCAGCAATCAATTCCATGCAGTTATTGTAGATGATCTAGCTGAGGTTACCTGTCTACATTGTAAACAACCAGTAAAGGTGAACGAATTAGCAGTGATCGATGTCGAACCACTGTGCAATGAATGTGGAACTGCTTCAGATGATCCTAAAATTGTATTCAGATGTGCTACTTGTGACAAGCAATTAAAAGGTGCAGATCTCTTAGCTGGTACCGGATTAGCTTATTATTTCAACCAATGAAATCAGAATCTATAATCCACTCTGAGATGAGAAAATGTTGTATGAAAAAGTCCAAGATATTCCTCGGCTTGCATCCCAAGACTGGATGACGCGATATAGTGTAGGGATTGTACCTGATGAACATAATGACTGGGATGGACAAATTTTCAGAGGAACAGGAGTTCCTATTGAAGAACATCCACTGAAGGGAAATTGCAATATGTACGGATGTGGTAACTGTGAGAGCGAAAAGGTCAAGGTCATCTATGCACAATGGTCAGTAAGCGTGGCAAGTGGAGATACATATTGGGACTATGAAGTGATTTGTGAAAACTGTGGCAAGTATACATCAAGATCATTTTCAGAGAATTAACTCCATCAGTTACTTATTGTTCTTCTTAATTTTCTTCTTAACAACAGACCTTGCGTCTTTCAGCAATTTTTCTGCACGGGCTAGACTAAGACCTTCGACCTTCTGAGACAATCTCTGAGGAGTCTCGCCAGCTAACTGTGCTGCGGATTCATATCCGACATCTCTGAGTTTTTTCTCCAATGCAGAACCAACTCCAGGTACACTGCGAAGAGGTAACATATATTTGAAATCCGTACCTAGAATCTCACTCATATCACTATCACTTATCTCGGAGCTTGCATCTATTATATCAAGTTGACTTTTGATTGAATCAAAATCAGCAGATCCGACAAATGCAGCTACAGTGCTTTTAACTTGTTTCTCATCAAAATCAAAAGCTAGCTCTTGAACTTCAATTTCTCTTCCGAGTATCTTGGGAAGAGGACCAATGAGATACAATGCAATAAGGGCAGATAGAATCGCGAATTGACCACCTATGGCAACGACAAATACTGGTACTTCAAATACTATGCCAAATACAGTGGTGTTCAGGTCTAAAGCCCAGAATAGAGTCATGTATCCTAGGAAGAAGAACCAGATTAAAGACAAGCGTAATCCTTTGGTTCGCACACTCCCCATTTCAGGCCAGATTAACATTAGACAGATGCCCAAAAGGAATCCTTCGATGAATCGTTCAGAGGCAAGAAGACCAATTAGTAGGAATATCAAATTATTATCGAGGTCATATCCGTTGTAAAGCGCAGAACCAAAGATTGTAAGCAAACCCATCAACAACAGAACAAAACTGAATGTAGTCTTTCTTCCCCTCGTGTCAGCCATTACTCCGGCAACTATTACACCTACACATACGATAATAATCTCGTTGGTCCCAAACCCTAGAAATTGGCTCAGAGAAACAAATGATGGATTGGTTGCAAAGATATCATGAATTTTCGCCTTCGTGACCGAGTACCAGAGTAAATGAGAAGTCAGGATAAAACCTGTAGGAACAAAATATCTCAATGAATTTCCTGATACTGTGAGGGACACTCTAGGTTGCTTCCAAGGTTTCAGTCCTACAGAAATTAAGATTGCAATAAGACTCATGATGGATGGCAAGGTGGCCCCATATGAGTCACCAAAGATTGTACTCACGTTAAGCATCGAGTAAAACAATTGCAGCAGTATTGCGATTATGAGAAAGGTTGCGGTGGTTCGGCCTCTGTATTTCACAACCACGCTTTGCCCAATTCGAAGAGTCCAAAGTACTAGAAGTGCTGCTATTCCTACAAAAGAGGAGATTACAAGAGCAAGATTGAGATCTGCTATGGATGGGCCAAAGAATGGTATTATGCGAAAAATACCAATTATGGCAGGAGCAAGTGAAAAGACATACATCAATGGATCGAGTCTCTTGACGTGATCCGCAATAACTCCGATTGTTGGTAATGTGAAGACCGCGGCTAACGCACCGAAACCAAGGAGCCCTTGATGTTCTAGTAGCGTCATATCAAAGAGGGTTCCGGTTAGGAGCCCTACAATGACATAAATCATCTGGGCTAAAGTAACAGAAAATAGCAGAAAAGTTATTGCAGTTCTAAAGGGAAATTCTCGATACTCCAGCAAATCATTGTCTCCTTTCTTTCACGCAGGTTATCCCATGAATTCCGTCATATGATTGTTTCGACTATGAAGTGGAATTGATATATTATGATGCAGTAGATTCTGTCACATAGCGAATACTTAAAGAGATTCAGATTTTTGAACTGAACACGGAGAGTGCATAATTGGCAGGGAAACTTGGTGTACAAGAATTCATGGTTCTTACTTCTGGAGGTGCACCTATCTTTCACTTTTCAAGCACCGACGTCAGAAAATTAGATGAACTACTTTCTGGTTTCCTAAGTGCAATTACGAATTTTGCTACGGAGTTTGGGGAACGCTCGATTCAAAGTCTGACGTTTGAAGGTTCAGAATTATTATACGAGCAGGTAGAGGATGACTGTCTGTTTATCTTCCTTGTTGATACGGATTCATCCGAAAAAGTGCTTCGAGCAGTTCTTCGAGAACTTAGTAAGAAATTCATGTCGCGTTATGAAGCTGAATTAGCAATGACCATACCGATTCTTGATGTTTTTCTTGATTTTGAACATGAGGTTAGAGGAGTCTTCAACTACTATGAGGGTATCTTGGTCATAATGTCTAGTCTTAGCGCTTTCGTCATTCCAGAGATAAAGAAAGACACAATGGATACGGTCATTAAGTCAGGAGGATTTCTTGATGAGTTTCATAGAGATTTCGGAAGTGCAGGAAATAGGATTTTGCCAGAAATCGACGGAATAGCATCAATCTATGATATAAGTAGAAATCTTGGTGTGTCGGTGGAGGAGATTTCTGAAGTCTTTGAGTATCTGGCAATAAGGGGTCTACTGAAAGTTTCAAAAATATGTCCCCTAATTCGGACAAATGACAGCCGATTCGATGCATATCTCGATCTCATAGGATTGCCAAGAAAAGATTACCAATTACTAGAACGTGCAAAGTCATTTTGTAATGGTGACCGGGCCATTGTTGATATTAGTGAACGCCTTGGTGTCGTTCCTGAGAGGTTGTACGATGTTCTCGAGAAACTTGGTGATGAGGTAGAGTGGTGCTCAATCGAAGTAGTCGGAATGGTTGAGAAGAACTGACCACTTCTCGAAGGTATTAAGTAGGTTTAGGATTACAAAATCAACACCGCAATAATGGAGGCCACCCAATGGTCAAAGAGATTGTAGTACTTCGAGACTCTGGTATACTTTTATTCCACTATAGTGTTAGTGGAACTAGGAAGTTGGACGAGCTCGCTGCAGCATTTCTCTCTGCTGTTGGATCATTTGCACAAGAGGTTAGCCAAGATAAAATCACGGTGATGTCTTTCCAAAAGAACAAATTAGTTTGGGAACGAAAAGGAGACCTATATTTCATAGCTCTCGTTTCCGAAGATGATAGTGGAGAGATTCACAGGGTAATCCTTCAAGACTTAGCAGAACAATTTGTAAGCATGTACTATTCTGACCTCATGAGAGATATTCCGGATGCTAGGAGATTCAGACCATTTGCAGATACAGTGGAAAGTACTCTTCACAAGTTTGATGGAATACCAGGTCTAGCAAGAAGATACAAGACAATTCTTCTTCCTGCTGATGATCTCAACCGTCTGAAGAAAAGCATGGCAGAAGTCGAATTAAATCGTGATATTCTAAGAGGAGCAGTAATTACTAACGATGGGTATGTAGCTACTTCTAATCTGAGAGCATATGAACTAGAAGCTTCTCTTGATTACATACCTACTCTTGGGAAAGATATAGAGATTAAAGATCATTCTAGCTTAGATAAAGCCGCAGCATTATTTATGAAGAAAATTGATGAGAGATGTGTTTGCTCTTTCGTCATTACTCAAGGCCTCTCGGAAACAACATACTTGGAGCTTCTTCGACCGTTCATCTCTCTAGTGCAGCTGACCAGCTTCGAAAATGCAAGAAAATTCGAACCTGACAAAATGGAAGGTCCCATATCATTCTACGATTATGATGGTGTAGAAGCGATTGCACCTGTTGAGGAAATTCGAAAGGAGACTCAGATGCTTTATGCTTCATGCTCGGAGAATCTGCGTTCAGGGGCATTAAGAATGATCAATAGTCTTGGAAAAAGGATAACGGTTCTTGAGATGCACGATTCCTCTGGTCTACAGAGAGATGAATCTGATGAGATGCTGGCAAATTTCATAGCTAAAGGATTTGTTCGGATTACTAAGTTCTTCCCAATCATCCAAGAGAGAGATGAGCGATTCGCCGCATATCTCGAAGTCATAGGAATTAAGAAAAGGGACTATGATATTGTAAATTCAATCTGGAAGTACTGTAACGGAACCCTTTCTATCAAAGAGATTTCTGATAGAACTGGTGTTCTTGCTGCAAGAATCCTTGAGGTATTAAGTGAACTAGGTAATAATGTCACGTGGTCAAATGAGAGAGTGTTAAGCCATGTCAGGTAAAATCGTTTCAATACACAGTTTTCGAGGCGGAACTGGAAAATCTAACATTGCAGCAAATCTAGCTGCTATGGCGGCTCTTGAAGGAAAAAGAGTCGCAGTTATGGACACGGATATGGCTTCCCCTGGTATCCATGTCATCTTTGGCTTAGGTAGAGAAAAATTGAAGTATACGCTCAATGATTATCTTAGAGGTTCTTGTGACATCACTGATACCTGCATCGATTTAACTGACAGACTGAAGATCAAGAGGGGAAAATTATTTCTGATTCCAAGCTCGATGACAGCAACCGATATCACAAGAATTCTGAGAGAAGGATATGAGGTGGGAGACCTCAAGAAAGGATTCACAGATGTGATTAATGGAAAAGACCTCGATTATCTTATCATTGACACCCATCCTGGACTTGATAGAGAAACATTGCTCTCAATGGCTACAGCCCACTACTTATTTGTGGTAGCTCGTATTGATGAGCAAGACCTCCTTGGAACAGCTGCTACTTTGAGTGTTGCCAGAAAATTACAGGTTCCAGAAATTAGGATTATCATCAATAAGAAGCCCAGCATCTATGAAGACAAAGCAATTATCTCTGAAGTAGAGTCAAAATTCAAGGCACGAGTAGCAACAATAATTCCACTCCTCCCATTATTGATTGAGGTTGGAAGCCGATTTGTCGTTTCACTTAGATATCCTGAAAGTGAGTTTGCAAAGCACATCCAAGATGTCTTGAATATTATACACTAAAGATTACCAAAGAGATTCGGAGCTTGGATTATAACTATAGCCAAAATGAGAATAATTAAACATGTAATTAGCATAATGAATAGTAAAGAATCAGATTTGTACTCTGGATCTATTGACATCAATAATATATTTACGTGAAGGGAATTAACTTTTGCCTTGAATTGGCTTACCAAAACACTTCTAATGAGGTCAGTAGATTTTAAAATAATCGGAGGATTCCTAAAATGGATATAGAAGTCCGTCTAGCAACAGCACAAGAAAGAACTGCCTTGGAAGAATTCTACGCAAGAGAAGGAAAGAACTTTCAAGAATTTTCAACGCAAGCATCTTGCACTCCATTTGGGGTAAAACAAGAAACAATGTTCATCGTTGCGGTTACTCAAGGGTTGGTTGTTGCAGCATTGAAGCTGGATATTGGAAGAGACCCAAAGTTAGGAAAAGTCGGTTTCATTCAACATTTTGAAATTGAGGATGAGTTAGAAAAAACAGACCTAGGTTCCAAAATGCTCGATAAGATTGTGCAGATTGCAGAGGAGAAAGGTCTCAGAGCACTAGATTCTCTTGTAACTGAATCAAGACAAGATGTGATTGGTCTTTACACAGAATCAGGCTTCAAAGAAAATCGCAAGGAAGTCTATCTAAGGAGAGACTTCAAAGAACGAATCTTTTGAATCATAGTTTTACAAAGGATGCGAGTCCGAGTTCCTCAATGGTTTCTTGAGAGGGAACACCATCAGAATTCCAGCCACGCAACGCATAGTATTTGTCAAGAGACCTGTTGAAGTCATCCTCATCTACGAACGCTTTACTTCCTTTTGCATTTCCAGTTGTCTGAGCAATCCAGAATTTTGGGGGCAAACTATCATCAGCTCTGGTAAAGCCTTCTCGTATGTTAAACAAGCGAGTAAGTGTATCTACTCTTTGGCCAAATTTTGAGATGCTTGCCGAATCATAACTGAAACCTGTAGCTCCGTTTACCAGTGTTATCTTATCCTTTCTGCTAAGAGGAAAATGCCAAGTAAAGTGACATACAATCATCGAATCAGTAAGATGTTTTGTGTCTCGTTCAGTTACCATTGATTCTATCACATCGAGAGCTGAAGAATCTGGTTTTTCAGTTGTCTGTGGCCAACCACGTAAATGACTCGCCCCGACTGCAGCTGTCGCATATGATAGCCCTAATCCTTTCTTTCCTCGAGGATCCCATGCAGCAAATTCAAGACCTTTAACATGCACAGCTAGTTCTTCACTTCTTTTTCCAATCTCCTCAGCTGCCAAACGAACGCCTTTTGAGAGAGTGTCGCCTATTCCATCTCGATATGCAATCTTTCGCATGAGCTTGAGTGCTGCTTCTTCATCACCGAATTTAATTGGAAATCCTATTTCTTCTTCTGTAAGTATTCCTTTCTCATATGCCTCCATTGCAAACCCAATTGCTGAACCAGCGCTAATCGTATCAAGACCAAGGTCATCCGCCAAGAAATTCAAACGCAGTACTGCCACTGGATTACTGATTCCTAGATTTCCTCCACAAAGACCGAGAGTTTCATATTCTATCGTCGATTCAACTTCAGATCCTAGACAACTCGGATCCTCAATCTTGTAGGCATGAGTACATCTCATAATACAATGAGGGCAAGAAAGATGAGCTCCATTGTTGAGGTGCTGGTATTTTTCGGGCAGTAGACCTTCATACTCTTCGAAGAATCCATTCCTCCAATTTCTTGCTGGAAATTGACTTCGTTCATTAGCAACTTCTACGAGAGATGCTGTTCCGAAGTGCTTGAAATCATCACCTTCTTTCTCTTTCCATAGCTTTGCAACCATCTTACTAATTTCGCGAAGTGATTCCGGGTACTTCGATTCAATCTTCTTTGTTCCTTTAGCGACGACACCTTTGAGATTCTTTGAACCTAGTATAGCGCCTACGCCACCTCGACCTGTCTGATGTGCAAGCTCGCAACAACCAGTCGCAGTAAGAACCAGATTTTCGCCAGCAGGACCGATGACATACACAGCAGAACCTTTCGAATTCTGCTCATGCAATATCTTCGTGGTTTCTTGCGTTCCTTTACCCCAAAGATTCTCAGCATCGTCAAATCGTATAACTTCATCTTCTATAATTAGAGTCACTGGATGGTCGGACTTACCTGTGATAGCGACTGCATCGTATCCCGAGTTCTTAATTTCTCTACCGAGGGGACCACCACAGTGTGTGTCGAGAAATCCTCCCGTGAGTGGGGATTTCGTTACAAGAGTCCATCTACCCACATTCGGAGCAGGTAATCCCTGCAATGGACCGGTCATGAAAAATAGAATATTCTCAGGACCCAGAGGATCAATCTTGGGTTTAAGCGATTTATAAAGCAAGTATGCCCCAAGACCTTTCCCGCCGATAAAATCCTCATAGATTTGTTGAGGGACTTTTTCAATTCTAGAAGCCTTGTTTGTTAAATCAACCCAGAGTATTTTGCCATTCCAACCATAATCTATCAATAGACATCACAATCCAATCAAGATGTATAATCATCTACTCAATTTCCATCTTAGAGATTTTATCAATTTCCACGTCTCTCAGGTTGCTGAGTATAGCGACCATGACATCATTGATAATACTCTCAACGAACTTATTCATCGGAAGCCTCTTTCCCTTTAGGTAAACTTCTAACTTTTCTGTCAAAATCCTATCACCAAAACCGTTGTAATCTGTTAGGATATAAGAATATATGCCCCTGAAAAAGGCTTGTATATTATTACCCGCTTTGTCCGATACGCATTTATATCCCTCATCTTCGTGTCATTCGACTGATGGTGACCATCACCACGTGAGGAATTTAGAAATGGCTGAACTGAGTTCTGTAATCTCGGCGATACGCAGAAAGGGTCCAGAGGATGAGCCAGCTGATGTTGTAGGTGCTTTCGCAGGTTTTGGAAGTATCCTTGGAATTATCGCGGCTGCCATAGGTCTCTTAGCAGGAATTTCACTGGTTCCCCTTACATCATATACTTGGGAACTCACATCAACAACTCCATTTGTATGGATACTTCAGGGGAATTCACAATATTCAACGTACACTGGTGCCTTTATGGGTCTCCTAGCGGTTGGACTATTATTCCAAGCATTAGGCTCTAAGGACCTGCGCTCAAGGCTTGGTGGAATGTTTGGATCCGTTTTCTATGTAGGATTCATAGCAGCTGCAGCAGTAGCAGTGTTTGCAACCATTGGATTTGCGAGCGTGAGTTATAGTAGTTACATCCCAGAGTTCCTTTCATTCTTATATTTGATTGGAGTATTCTTCGTCATTGCTTGGCAAATGATATCTGTGTTTTATGTTGATTCAAGTCTTACTTGGGTAGGGTTTCTAGCAGGTATATTGAATGGATTGTTCATCCCAATACTAGCCTTAGGTCAAGCTCTAGGTCCACTACTTATCTACGGGGCATATGGATTGTTACTGGTAGGTCAGATAATGACACTATTCTATTGGTGGTCATCCAAAGGGACAATCCGAGGATTTGCACGAAGCCCAGATAAAGCGAAGTTTGCATTTGGAATGAGTGGATTTCTGACATTTGTAATTGGATCAGCTGCAGTTTTAATTGGACCACTTGTTGGCAACATTTGGTATCCATGGAGTACAGTAAATCAGATTCCTGCAGGAACCGTGGGACTACATATGCAAACTAATCCAGTGTTAATATACGGCTTTATTTCAATGATGTTATTCTGGATTTTACTTTCACCAAGACTAGGCGCAAGAGAACTCAAGACTGCAGCAATTGGTGAAGATATTATTGCGGGAGGCAGTAAGTGGTTTGCAGTATTTATGATATTTCTTGGAATCCTTGCAGCGAGTCAATCTGGGATCTATGCTGAAAACCCAGGTGGTTTAGGATTCTTCTTGGTCATTGGACCTGCAGCAGCGATGATATTTGTTGGTGCAATGTACACCGCTAAAACTGACATCATAACAGGATTTCCGCTTATCATTGCGGGAGCCTTCATAATGGTCCATCCATTTTCAATTGCATTACTTGTAATTGTACCTTGGATACTTTTGATTGTCACACAATTATTCTTGATGATAGAAACTAAATGGCGAGGTTTTACAGGATTCTCACAAGGTTCATTGTCAGTAATATTCAGTATCCTTGGATCAGTCGCAATCATTGTCTTCATGTTTGGTCTTCTTGGAAGAGGTCCACTTGTACTTTGGCCGGTTAATCTCTGGTTCAATCTCACATTGATTCCAGGAATACCACCAGGAATCCAATCATCTGTAATCATTATCCTGCCATTCCTTGCATTATTATTGAGAAATGCAGCTTTAGCTGGCTTTTCTCATGGAAGAGGATATACAACTGGCGGCGTTCTCATGGGCGTAACTGTCCTATTTTCCTTAATGATTCCAGTCATTGCAGGAAATGACACCGTACCTCATAAAGCAAGCACAGGTGCAGCACTTCTAGTCGCACTCTATGCAATCAGCATGATTCT
>CAZMBV010000026.1:14705-19908 GCA_964564335.1 uncultured archaeon | reverse complement strand
AGTGAGATGAACATGAATGGAATTCCAAATGCCATCAACGGAACCTCCTTCCACGCCACTCTAGCGGGTCTCTATCCAAGGTCTCAATTTTGTCAGGGCCATAGACGAGATCATCACGGTCCCCTTCTGATATGTCTACAATAGGGGTATGATAGAGTGCATCAAACCTACAAGAGCTTACACAATCACCACAGAAGATACAACGAGTATAATCAAAATACAGGGCAGCATCTTTTTCGAACTTCTTGTCCTCCTTGTCGATTCGAATTGCTGCGACAGGACATGCACGAACACACTGCCCACAAGCAGTACAGTTTTCACGGACATGAATATGTCGACCGCGTGTTCTTTCAGGATACGGTCTATCTTCAAAGGGATAGAAGTACGTGAAGGGTCTCCTGAAGACCTGACGGAAGACGTGTTTCAAGATTTTAAAGATGTCACCAAGATTACCTACGAACCCCACCTTACTAACCTCCTATGACTAAGGGGAGAAGTCCGGGGATGTAGACTATAGCAAACATCACAAGGACTACATTCAATATTGAAAGTGGTAGCAGATACTTCCAGCACAGGTGTACAATTTGATCCTGTCTAAGGCGATAGAAGGATGATGTTACAACTGTGAAAATGAAGTAGACAACAAGCCACTTGATTAGAAAGTTCACAATTCCAGGAAGGAATGGCAAACCATTGAATCCTCCAAAGAAGAGGGCAACCATGATTGCACTGTACAACATCTGCTCAGCAAATTCAGCAAAGTAGACAACTGTGAAATAAATTCCAGAGAGTTCAGTACGCCAGCCAAAGATGATCTCAGAATCTGCAACTGGTGCATCAAATGGAAATGTACCTACAGATGCAATTGAAGCCACTAAAAATGTAGCAAAATTGATCGGGAGCAGGACAATGTACCAAATACTTGTCTGAGCCGCTACGATGCTATACATGCTCAAAGAACCAGCAAGCATTGCAGGTCCTACAGATGAAATGACCATTGGAATCTCTGATGCAAATTGATTGTTTGCAGAACGGAACCCTCCAATGAGTGAGTATTTTGAACCAGTGACCCATCCGATGAGAAGTGAGAATACTGGGACAGCTGTCAATAGTGCAAAGATAAGAACCAAGCTCACTGAGAGGTCTCCAAATGCTTGGCCTGGTGGACCCATGATATTCCAGTAGGGATCCCACGGAATGAAAGCAAATGGTATGAGAACAATGATCAGCAATAGTGATGGCAAAATACGGTACATCCAACGTTTAGCTTTATCGGGGATGATGGTTTCTTTTGCCATAAGCTTGACTGCATCAGCAAAGAGTTGATACCCTCCATACTTACCCAGGTGTGTGGGACCTCGTCTATCTTGAACACGAGCCCAGATTTTCCGGGTAAACCACACTGTGAATATGAGTGCAAGTAACAGAAATATCAGACCAGGCATTACAACTGCTCTGAATAGAAACATGAAGTTCTCAGGAACTGCAGCTAGAGCCCAAATTCCATTAATGATATCCAAGATCCAAATTACAAGCCACTTGATAATTCCCCAAAACCATAGGAGAATTCCCCAAATCCAGTCCCAAAGCCCGCCGAACCAGGTAAAGAAGTCAAACTGCATTTCATAACCTCCTAGCGATCCCACCATCCAGGGTAGGGGTCGAGTGACCCAAATATTGCAGGGAAGTCTGCAAACCTTGCACCTGGCACAATATGTTTGAGTGAGTAGTAAGATGCAAAGCAAGGTCCCCGTATTTTCGCTCTCCATGGAGTCTGAGCCTTTTCCATTGTCTTGAGCCAAACCGTGGTCACTCCACGAGTTCCCTCAACTCTTCCATAACCTTCTCCCTCGGGCAACCTGTTTGCCTTTGCTCGAGCTTTGGGGTCCACGATAGGACCTTCCGGAAGTAGTGGGAGAAGTTTGTCAATAATATCTAATGATGTTTCAATCTCTTTGAATCGCTGTAGTAGCCTATCGAACGCATCACATTCTCCGGGATGATTCTCATTATGAATAGTTGGGACTTCCCAGTCAATCATATCATATGCTAAGTTCGGATCAGGATCATCCTTTCGCAAATCCATCGGAAGTCCGCAAGCCTTGACATTTGGACCACTCAGACCCCATTTGAGAGCTTGCTTCAAAGTGTAATGACCTACTCCTTCAGTCCGTAGCCTGAAGGTTGGGCTTCCAGCTAGCATGTCTTCAAACACAGGCATTCGTTCCTTGACACGAGAGAGCGCAATCTCCATCTTTGAAAGGAACGTAGGTGTGAAATCGTATTTTACTCCACCAGGGGTTTCATATGAAATCGTGTGACGTGAACCAGTGAGGGTTTCAAACGCATCAAGTGTGTATTCTCGATCTACCCATGGCCAAAGGAGCATTGCGAAGAGACCCAGCTCTCCTGCGAATTGGCCCCACCAGAATTGCAGCGAATGAATACGATTGAATTCCAACATAATGGTCCGCATGATCTTTGCGCGTTCTGGAACTTCCAAGTCAACAATCTTCTCAACTGCAGCGATGTATGGGTACTCAGCGAGGAACGCCTCCATCATACAGATTCGTTCTAGAATCATTGATCCTTGTCTGAAGTTTCTAAATTCAAGGCACTTCTCAGCGGAGCGGTGGAAGTAACCTGCGTTGGGATCGCATTCAACAATGTAGTCTCCAACTAGTGTGAGTTTTGTCGCCCAACCATGTGCACTGACGTGCTGAGGGCCAAACCAAATTTCACTGGCTTCATCAAGAATATCAGGACTCATGATGACTCACCTCCAGGCTTAGGTCTTGGTCTTGGCGCTGCAAGACCTGTCTCATCCATCCGACTGCGATCGGTCTCAAAGCTTTTTCTCATTGGGAACTTTCCTACAAGTTCATCAGGAAGGAGCAAGGGACGAAGATCAGGATGATGCATGAAGTTGATTCCAAACATCTCGTGGGTTTCCCGTTCATGCCATTCAAGCCCCGGAAAGATATCACAGACAGATTCTATCTCGGGGGTTTCACCTTCTAGCTGTACACGAAGCTGAATCAGCATCTTTCCTTCATGTGACCAGAAAATGTAGATGAGTTCGTACTTGTTCTCCGTCAAATCTACTCCGAACATGGATTCTGGAAGAGCATCGGAGATCTCCTCATCAAGCATTGTAACGACTTCTCGAATCTTCTCACGAGGAACAATTAACTCAACCTTGTTCCCATCAAGTGGTTTCGATTCTATGTCTGGATATTTGTTAATGACTGCACGAGCCACTGTTGAAGCTGAACCTGGAGCATCAGACATGTTCATCATCCTCCAATGAAATTGGTGTTCCTAGGTCTACTGTATCGTAACGCCGGTTGTAAATGAGCATGAGGACCATCGCAAGTGCTGTATGAGCCGCTGCAACAGAGATTACAAGAATGATTAGTCCTTGACCAACAAATGAGAAAGCAGGACTATATATGGAAACAGCAACTAAGGCGATATTTACGCCGTTTCCCATAATCTCAGCTCCGATGAGTATCCGGATGAGGTTACGCTTGACCATCATTCCATAGGCTCCGAGACCTATCAAGATGAAAGATACAGCTAAGTACCATGAGAGAGGAATCATTCGTTACCAACCTCCTCTGATGGTTCCTCAACAGATACCTCATCATCAATCGATTCTTCTACTGATTCGATGCCGAATTCTCCTTCAATTGATATCAGGCTCTCAGCCTTATCCATCTGAAGAATAGCAATTGCCCCAACTATTGCAGTAAGCAAAATGAGTGCCGTCATCATTACGTAAATGCCATGCTCAGACCAGAGCCACTGTGATAAGAGTTCTAAATTAAATTCAAGTGGGGGGAGATCTGGAGAGAATGTATCATACCATGGGAAGAAGAGTGCAAGAGATGCTGAAAGCATTCCAACAAGGCTAGAGACCACTAGACCAATTCGTCGACGTCTGGGAGATGCAAAAGTTTCCAAGGATGAATCCTGTGCACGCGGAAGGAGTAGAACTGCGAAAACTATCAATGCGCTGATACCACCAGTATATACAGCAATCTGCATCCCTGCAATGAAAGGTGCTTCAAGGAGAAGGTAGAATCCCGCAACAAATGAGGCCATGAATCCAAAGAAGAATGCTGCATAGACAATGTTTCTATGTTCAAGTGCAAGCCATGCGAGGAATATAACAATCCCTGCAATTAGAACGAACTCTAATTGCTCAAACCAGATGTCAATCTGCATCATCTTCAGTGACCTCCTGTCTCTAGTTCTTTCAGTTCTCGTTCAGTCTTAGCTTTACGATATAGAGTAAGGGTTTCTTGACCACTGAGAAAAGTTTCGGGTAATTTCTTCATGGCGAAGCCCATTCCACCCATGATGATCAGAACAAAGACAAGAACCTGCCAAACAATACCTACATCTAGTCTAAAGGAGGACCCTGCTAGTAACCAGAGGAATGCCCCCATGACATCAACAACGACAAAGAGTATCGTGTACACGAGATAGTTATAGGGATACGCAATCCTCGCAGGACCAATAGGTTCCTCTCCACATTCATAGGAAGAGGTCTTCTCGCTATTTTGAAGGACATGTGGTCTCAAAACCCATGACGCAAAAAGCATGCCTCCTACGAGCACAACAGCCAGAATGGCCCAAACCAGTACAGGTACGAAATCGAGGAAGAGTCTCATCTTTAGATCTCCAAGAAGTATCTCCTTGCCTTTGAATTCAACAAGTAGTATCCACAACCCTTTCTCAGGGTTCAAAAGGTACTTGATGAACTTGAAAAGGTCGCAGTAAAGGCCGAGTTAAAAACCATTCGAAATTTTATCGCCACTCAAAGAAGTTATATGCTGGACATATTTCAGACTGTAATCAATACCAAACGTTCAATGAGGTCGATTTGATTGTCACAAATCCGAGCAACTTACCTATACTACCAAGCTCTTCTGTTAGGTACAGGAATGATAGGCGTCTATATCTGGATTCTACTCAATGCATCAATTGCGGATGTCATGGTCAAGCTCATCTTCTTCTTCTCGGCGCTTTTACTTGTAGGATCAGTATATGCACTTGCAAAAGCTAAGACAAGGCCCAGTCGTACTTCAACAACAGTTCTTTCTGGATTAGTTGGTGGTGCTCATGCATACATGGCAGTTGTTCTGTTTCCAGAGTGGTTGTTCGGCACCTTCATGTTCTTCTGGTTCTTCTTAGG
>CAZMBV010000026.1:0-14605 GCA_964564335.1 uncultured archaeon | reverse complement strand
TTCTGTTTCCAGAGTGGTTGTTCGGCACCTTCATGTTCTTCTGGTTCTTCTTAGGGCTGTTAATAGCTGCTGCAGCAATACAATGGTTACCAGAAACTGATTTCGAAACTACTGCTGGGTGATTTAAAATAATCTACTCAGACTCTGGTTCAGGCGGTTTTATTTCGTTAGAGCCAGCTTCAGGCTCTTCTACTGCTTCAGGTTCTGCTGGTGCGTTCGCAATCAATTCAGGTTGTGCTTCTATTTCAGACTCATGTTCTTCCTCGTCCTTAGGAGGTCCATAGTGAAGACTTGATACATCAAGCAATCCAGGTGAGGTACTTTGTTCATATGATTGTGCGATCGATAGCCCTCCAGCTGTCAAAACCGCACTTCCTATACCCCATCCTGAAAAGACTATTAGATTACCAAGCATATCTGCAATATTACTCGAATTCCATGAAACCGTTAATGCAACGATAACAAAGATTACTCCAAGAAAGACTGAGGGACCCAGCATTGTCATCTTTGCTTTTCCACGGGCTGGTCGTAGATAGCCTGTAAAGAAGAATACCATCAATGGCGGAAGAATCATCAGCACTAGCATGAATATGAAATTAGTCGCAGCAAAGAAGCTAGCAGCAATAGAAGAATTGGTCCATATCTGATATGCAAAGTTAGTGTAATATGCACCCATGAGAAGCAAGCCAAGCCAGATTAGACAGTAGGGTCCATTATCTTCACGTAGAGACATCTATTGTATCAACCCCATAGCATCCTGATTCTCATATTTCTGCTGCCAATGTGTTGTACCAGCTCTAATCTTGTTCTGAAGAATTAAATGAGCTCGTACAAAGTCTGCAGGTTTTGGTGGGCACCCAGGAATCCAAACGTCCACAGGCACTACTTTGTCTGAAGGAGTCATGAGGGAGTATCCATCAAAGAACATACCACCTGATGCAGCACATTGTCCGTATGAGATAACAAACTTTGGCTCAGGCATTTGCTCGTAAATTCTGCGCAAGCGCGGTGCCATCTTCTTGGTAAGTGAACCAGATATCCATAGGACATCAGTTTGCCGTGGGCCAAATAGTGGGAGCATTCCAAATCGTTCAATGTCCCATCTGGATGCAACTGCAGCGGCACCATCTGCCATGCAGCAACCCAGGCCGTATTGAATTGGCCATGGACTATGGGCTCGACCCCATCTTAAGACCCATTTCAGCGGCGGTACATTTTGAAGCCATTTGAGAAGAATCGGTGCGATACGACCAAATCCGTTCCTTATCATGTCGAATCCAATCCACATGAAATACTTACCAGTTCGAAGCATGAAGGGTAACCAGTATGCAAAGATCTTTCCTGGATTGGAGATCTCTTTCTTGTCCCACTTCAATTTCGCAGCTCGAATCCTTGCGAGCCTTTGCTTTCCAAAGTAAACGTTGGCATAATTAGCGAACCAAATTCCTGTTGAGTGTGGGTGCCCGCCATGACGTTGGGCAATCTTGAATATGACAAAGCTTTGTGACCACGAGAGCAAGTATCCCATACGACGCTCATCTTCTAAGAAGTAGCCCATCATCGTAACAGCATTTTTGGAGTTGACATAACCATCAATACCTGCTCTCGCTGAAGCTTGTTCAAACTGCCAATCATCAAAGATGGCACCTAGGTTCTCAAGAGGGGCAAAAGCCTGTCCAACAACTAGAGTAGGTCCAGCCTTCTTGATTCGCATTGGATGGAATCGCTCATGCCACTCGTGTTCTCCAACATGGTCATCATATGAGGTTCCCTTGCATTGTTCAGTGACTCTTCGAACGACTTCTTCACCTGTATCAATCTCTTCTTGATCACCTTCGTAAACAACCATTATTGTACAGTGATGAACGGGGTATGGAAACTTCCAGTTTTCTTCCCACGTTCTCTTTTTGAGATCAGTATACTTTGATTCTTCAAATTTGATTGTAAATGGCAAGGGACCTTCTTCAAGAATATGTTCGATTGCCATATTCATCAGGTAATTCTCTGGGAAGCTTGAAACAAAAGCTTTGATTTTCCTCAGTGGCTTAATCTTCAATGTGACTTTCGTGATGATTCCAAGAATTCCCTCTGTATCACAGAACAGGTCCTTGTCATCAGTCTTGACCAGTTTCCCATTTGGTAACGCTACCTCGAACTCAACACAGTTCTCATTAACTGTACCGTATTTCAGGCTACCAATTCCATCGCCACCCTGGGCGACCCAACCACCTACTGTTGCAGAAAGAGCTGATGACGGATAACTTCGAGTGTCAAATCCAAGTTGATTGAGCTCAAATTGGAGGTTAGCCCATACAATACCAGGTTCAACTGTGACTGTAAGATTTTCCTTATCAATCGAGAGAATATTATCCATACGGCGCATATCAACTGTGATACCACCTTTGCGAGGAATTGCGCCACCATACCCAGAAGTACCAGCACCCCGAGGAGTTAACGGGACTTTCTCTTTGTTTGCGAATTCATACAGAGCCTGAATCTCTTCTGCAGAGGTTGGTTGAGCAATAGCATCGGGATTGTAGTTCATCATCAATCCTACCATTTTAGGTAGAGAACCAACATCGCTTGAACTCAAAAACAGCTCATGCTTTGCTGTGATTAATCGGTCTCCGAATATCTCGGACAGATGCTCAATCTGGTTCTTCTTCAGTCCCATGCAAGTACTCTCCTGGTTATGAATCTCAAGAAGGGATGAAGATGCGAAGATTGGTGGCACCATAAAAACCTAGCGAGAGATGTGATTCTTGTAGAAATATTCGGCACCGGTGAAAACATTTTAAGGTGGGCTGGTTTGATACCCATTCACGGCTAAATGTAAATTCAGCCACAACCTCGCTCTGGAGAACTGAATGATGATCTTTCCAGCACTGAAGGAATATGGACTGCAAGAGTACCCTTTCATTTGTGCTCAATGCAGCTATTGTCAGAGTGGACATGGTGCATGTCCTACGTATAAAGTGAAACGAACCGATAGCTATTCAGGAAAGGGAAAGATGCTCCTTGCTAGAGGACTTCTGCAGGGAAGAATCAGTCCACTTGAAGGGCTCCAAGGTCTTGCAGATGCAATCTATGGTTGTACTCTCTGTGGAGGTTGTGAAGAGGTATGTCAGACAGACATACCCTTTGTGAAGATCTATCAAGTATTGAGAGGAGAGTTCATGAAACGTGGTATGTGGCCCGAGAACATGAACTTGGCAAAAGAAACCCTACTCAAGGCATGCAACATACAAGGGCAGGCACAGATGGACCGTATTGAAGGATGGTCTTATTGGACTCCCAATGAAGATGAATTACTAGACCGGCAGGGACAACCTTCTGAAACTGCATTCTTCTTTGGATGTGGTTCATCATATCGAGGAATATCAATTCAAGCCACGATTGCTACAACCCTTATTCTTGACAAGATTGGTGAGGATTACACGATTCTTGGAGAAGAGGAATATTGCTGCGGAGCACCATTGATCATGATGGGGGACTTCGAGGGTGCAAGGACTCTTGCTGAGCATAACATTGCCAAATACAAGGAGCTTGGGGTCAAACAGATTTTTACCAACTGTCCTGGTTGTTACAAAATGTGGGCTCATGAATACAAAGAATTCCTCGGTATAGACCATGGATTCAAGATACGTTATGGCTACGAGTATATCTCAGACCTCATTAAGCAGGGCAAAATCGAGTTTACTAATCCACTAAACATCAAATTGACCTATCATGATGGGTGCGATGCAGGTCGTAATGGCGGATTCTATGACGAGCCACGTGATGTCATTAAAGCATTACCAGGCGTTGATTTCGAAGAATTACCCCACAATAAGGAGAACTGCATTTGTTGTGGAAGTGGGGGTGTACTACGAGCATTTGACAATGAATTTGCAGGTAATATCAGTAAGTTGAAAGCTGATGATGTCAAACGAACTCAAGCAGATGTTGTTGCCTCAGGATGCCCCTCTTGTGTTGAATATTTGAAAGATCAATTGCCGCAAGCCGGATGCGATAAAGTTGTCAAAGATCTTATGGTTTTGGCCGCTCAAGCTATGGGGTTGACCTGGGATGGTCTTGACGAGATCTATGACTGAATAAATCCTCAACTGGGGATTGTCAGAAAGGAATGGCTTTAAGGCTAATTCATACTGGAAAAATAATCTCATCTGAAGTAGTTATTGGTGACCTTGAAATGCGAGAACGTCAAGTTAAAGCTGACACTGTCAGGAACTCATCAGATGAATCAAGACGTCAGGAACTCCACGTTCGCCTAGTCACTATTGAAGAAGAAATCAATCGAATTTTTGAATTTGAAAAAGGGGAGCCAGAAACTCTCTATAAAACAGCCCAACATCTACTTCATGCAGGGGGTAAACGTATACGCTCCCTCCTAACCGCTCTTAGTTGTGAAGCTGTTGGAGGTACCTTTGAACAAGCACTTCCCTTTGCTGTTGCCACAGAGTTTGTGCAAACAGCAAGTCTCATTCACGATGATGTTATTGATGAAGATGACACACGTCGTGGTGTTGAAAGTACACACAAGAAATATGGTAACAGAATGGCGATCATTGCTGGAGATTTGCTAATAGCTGAAGCTATCAAGATTGTAAGTCAATTTGCATCTCCTGAACTCATGCGAATGGTTGCAGATGCTGGAGTGAAAATGTGCGAAGGAGAGGCATCAGATATTTTGATGTACTTTACAACTCCAAAGATGTTAACAAAGGAATCCTATTTTGAAATAGTGCAACGAAAGACTGTATCATTCATGCGCGCTGCAACCAAGATTGGAGGACTGGTTGGTGAAGCAACGGAAGAACAACTGAAGATTCTGGATTCTTTCGGAGAACAAATGGGTTATGCATTCCAGATACGTGACGATATTCTCGATGTAATTGCTAGTGCAAATACCACTGGAAAAACTGTTCATTCTGATCTCAAAGGTTCGAAGACTAATTACGTACTCATACATGCTTTGAATTTGTGCACTGAGTCAGAAGCTGAGAAGTGTATGGACAACCTAAATGATGGGAATATTGAGTTTGCATTGGATCTAATCCGACGGACTAAAGCTGTTGCGCATGCTAGTGCCTTAGCTCAAGAATATGTTGAAAGAGCGAAGGATGCAATTACGGATAAAGGATTGAAGAATGAAGAGCTTCTTTGTGCCTTAGCAGATTATGCTGGTGATAGGGACTTCTAATTTACAATAGCATTGAATGCTCTTACAAATGTCTTTGATACAAAATCGACTGGAGCAGGAAGTCTGCAACGAATTAATGGTTCAAGAAACTGCTTTCCTGCAACTCTCATACAGACATCTATCAATGGATCCGATGTCATAACACTATCTGCGATTCTCAGAACAGAAAGTGCAGTATCCAACTCCTTACCAAATTCGTACTTCCACAATCTATCATATGTATTGAGAGGAACCTGTCTATTGAGGTGAGCTGCAATTACATGTCCTGCTATAGAACCTCCAGCCAATGCTGTGGGAATTCCTCCGCCATTTGAAGCCATTACGTGTCCTGCGGCATCACCAACAAGAACTGTATTCTCCGAAGATGTAATTGGTACTGGACCAGCAACTGGAATGATTGCTCCGACTCGAGAAACCACCTTCGCATGTTTCAACTGTGGTGCTGCAATCTTGTTCTTTGATATGAAGTGGTTAAGATAAGTTAGCAGCGATGTGTTTGGATTTGATATGCATCTTCTAATTCCAAACCCGACGTTTGCCATTGAGTCACCTTTCGGAATAATCCACGTATACCCACCTGGAGCGATATGCCTACCAAAGAACATCTGGACTACATCTTCGTCACAATCGACTCCACTCATCATGAAGTTGATGGAAGGACTAAGGTCACGATTCGTGTCTGAGTAGGAATTACCAAGTGTCTTTGATATAAGAGAACTTGGACCATCTGCACCAACTACTACACTAGCGTCGATTTGACTTGGACCACTCTTTGATCTAATCATGAGTTTATTCGTTTGTGATCGATTAAGAACTGTAGACTGCAGGAAAGTTTCTGCTCCAGTATCGGATGCTTGATTTGCTAGATATTGATCATACTTGGTCCGGTCAATAATATTAGTTCCAAACTTGAACTCGACAACATTACCCTGAGGTGATATCAACTGCGTTCGAAAGGTCTTGTTTGTAACGAATTTTCTTGGAATATTACCAAGGTGTTGGAGTCTCTTTGAGCGTGGGAAAATATCCAGAAGTTCAGGTGGAGTGGGAAGAAGCTCACCACAATGAATTGGAATACCAATCTCTGAACGTCTGTCAATCATTACAGTCTTGAATCCCTTCCGTGCTAGAATTCTAGCTGTAGTTGAACCAGCTGGTCCAGCTCCAACTATTGCAATATCATACGAGGGACTCACAGCGATTGCTCCAAGCTGGATTTACATTTGGGCGGTATAAAGCCTTCTTTCAGTATGCGATTATGATATCCTCTTCTGAATATAGTAGACTAGGAATACTGCAAAGCCCAATATGACTGAAATAATAATTACGAATTGAGTGAAACCAGGAGGATTACTATAACGAACCGTCGCTGTAAACGAAATCTCATCGAGAGCCATACTGCTGACATTGAACTCCCAAATTGCATCTGTAATAATTCCATCTTGTGTTAATTCAAGGTAGTCGTCAGGATGGAAACCTGTGCTTAGGAATTGTGTTTGTTCATCTAGATGGATATGGATTGTTTCCCACGTATCTCCATCGAAAGACCGAGCACTTCCAAAGATATAACGGTATTCCCAATAGTCTGCATACACTAATGAGAAAGTATAATGCGAATCCACTTCTAGAACCATTGATGTGTTTGCTATCAAACTGACATTGAAGTATGCAAAATCAGTCCCCCTTGAAATTAAGTCGAGAGTATCTTGCGAAAAGTTGAGTTCAACCAATTCTGACCAAGTTAGTATAGTGAACTCAGTTTCAACAGAATCAACTTGAATTGTCATGTTCACGGGAAGTGATGATGAAGGATATACATATGCAAGACTCGTGTTTTGAGTTTGATTAGTCTCAATCACGTAGATTCCCAAGAGATCAACTGTTACTGAGTCAGAAATCCTAGTCATATTGATCTCAACTTCGGCAACAGGCATGTGTATGAATTCTCCTTTGTGGAATGCAGACCCATCCTCTACCAAACCTATTGCAATAGGATTAGCAGAACTTGGCATTGCTAGTGAAAACGAAAGAGCTGTCATCATAGCGCACAATAGTAAAATCGAAACAATTTTCTGCCTCATTTGAAACATAACCTCATTCATTAGCTATTTTGCTTAATCTCCTATAGATTAAAAGAAAGACAATAATTACAATGACAGAGGACCATAATATTGTAGGGAGCCAAGCTACGTATGCATAGATATTAGCTCCAAAAGATACTTGATCTAATTGGAATTCAGTTATATTAAGATCCCAGATTGCGTCAGTTTCAATCCCGTTATCCACCACTGTTAATGGTTCGTTAGGACTAAAAGATTTGCTCAAGAATGGCACTTCTTCAACGGTATGCATTTGAACTCGTTCCATTGTATGACTTTCAAAGGTTCTAGCGCTCCCTACAATATAGCTGTAGTCAAATCTGTCCATTGAAGGAGAAAAGATCGAACCTGATACAGTGGACAGAATTAACGTTGTATTTGCGATTAGTTCTCTATCGAATATGGCAAAATCAACATCTTGAAGAATAGGAATATCACTAATGAAATGCTCTATGAATCCACCTTCAACAGTATCATTATAGTGGATCACGGTATAATCAATCAGTGTGCCATTACCATAAATGTGCATGAAGTAGCTCTTGTTAGTTGTTCCATCGCCCCACGTTGGAGGAGGGTTGCTGAGTAAAGCATCATCACTCCATGCTGTTGGATATACAAAGGCAAGTGTCGTATTCTGTGTCGTATTGGTTACAATATGAAACTCCGAATCCAAAGACACAATGATTGCGGTTGCTGTCCCAGTGATATTAATACGAACATCAGCATATGGCATACTAATGTGAGTTCCATTATGATATGTGGAGCCTTCGAACATAATTCCCCAGTTAGCATAATTCGCATCACAGGTAGGGTTAGTAATTGAGAGATATGTTACTGAAACTAGAATCGCTAAGATTGATAGTGTAATGAATTTGCGTTGGACCATCCCACTAACCGCAGCAATATAATCTTATGAACGGACTTAAAATCTGTTGTGTGAGAGGAACACCATTCTTATGAGTAGTAAGTTTAATTCGAGCTCATTTTAAAAATGAAAATTTCATCATTGAGAATTTAAAAACGTAAAAGTTACAATTTGAAACAATTCGCATTATTTGAAAGTATACTTAAATACCCCAGAAAAGCGGTCAGGACAACTTAGGAATGCCATAGAATGAGGAATAACTGTATGAATCGAACTATGAAACACAATCTGGTCGTTGCCAGTGTATTTACTTTAATAATATTCGTTGCAGCAAGTTCATCATTCGCAACACCAAGTTATCCAGACGAATGCGGAAGTGATGGATGTCATGTCATAAATGACACATTCACAATGTCTTCAAATTCAACCGGTAATGCAACCTTGGGTATCCCATTCACATTGAGGATTAATGCTACAAAGCTAGCAGGTGGACCAGGTTTCTGGCTGGCATTGAAAGCAGATTGGGCAGACAATGACCAATTCAACTTTACTCCAACAGCAATTCTAGATAACTCAGCTGAAGATCTAACAGCAACACTCTTGCTTATCACATATGATTTCACGTTTATTCCAGAAAGTGTTGGGAACTATACAATCAGGGCATGGTGTGCTACAAAGAATTGGGCTAATTCAATCGATATCCCAATTAATGTCACTGAGATTCCTGATGAAACTCCACCAACAATAGATAGTCCTTCGGACATAGCATATGATGTAGCAACTACAGGACATAGTATAACTTGGTCTCCTTTTGATGAACGTCCATCAGAATTCACTATACAGAGAAATGGAACGGTTGTTTTATCTGGGGGATGGGGTGGAAATCAAATAGTCATCAATGTAGATTATCTGAGCCCAGGTGTACATGAATACAATATCACTGTAATAGATACCAGTGGTCATGCTGTTTCAGATGTAGTAATTGTTACCGTGAATGGGGAACTTCCTACAACACCCACATCGACCACTGAAACTACAATAGCAACCACTACAGAAACAACTACAACAACTTCAGGAGGAAATCCAGGAGTTCCTGGCGGAGATAACAATGAGGTATTAGTGACTGCTTCCTTTAGTCTAATCATGCTAGCGATGATAGGATTTGTTGGGATTTTGAGTTTCCTTTTGATTGCAGATCGATTTAGTCTTCTGAGTCAAATTAGGGGGTTATAAAATGAGGAAATCACTCAAATCTGCCATTCTTCTGTCCTTAGTATCTTTGATGATTATTGCCGCAGGGGTATCAATGACTATTGCAAACCCAGAGTACACCTCAGAGTGTGGACCTACATGTCACAGCACAATATCGATTACGGTTACTTCAAACGCAACAGGAACAGTTAATGCAACTGTTAACAAGCCGTTCATTCTCAATATAGATGCAGTTGGTTACACAGGAGGTGACCAAGCGTTCTATGTATCTATTAAACCGGGTTGGGCAGATAACGACCAATTCAACTTCACGACTACATCGGTTCAGGATGATAGTGAAGATGACGACAACAAGCTCCCAAATGAGATTTCCATCTCAGTAGAGTTTAAACCAGAATCTGCTGGAACTCATACACTCAGAATATGGGCAGCTGGAAAGAACGAAGTAGCAGGAAGCTTGGATGTGACCGTTTCAGCAGAGTACGATGCTAATGCGCCCATCATTGATAACCCACTAGACATTGAATATGAATACATGGATGTAGGGAGTCAAATAACTTGGAACGCCACAGATCCTAATCCAGTTAATTACACGATTTTTCGAAATGGCATACTGGTAGGGTCAGGTGGTTGGGACGGTTCAACGATTTCCATTAATGTTGATTATCTCATTCCAGGGATATACGAGTATGTACTCACTGTAACTAATATTGGAGGATATTCTATGAGTGATACCGTGATTGTTACTGTAATGCTAACAGTTACGACTATTACAACCACAGCCACTACAACTACAGACACTACGACTGATACTACGACTATACAGACAACATCAGCTCAACCAGCTGGTCAATCTCTTGATCCTGCTGTAATTACTCCATTTGCACTTGTTGTTGGTACCTGGGTTGTCATCATTGTTGTTGTTCTTCTGATATCTGAGATTCTTATCAGAAAAGGAAAATGGTAGTATAGTTCTAACTTACAAAAAAGAAGAGATGGTCGAGTTCTCAGACTCGACCTAGTTCTTTGTTTCAAATATCCTGATCTTCAACCACAGGTTCCTCTGAGTCTTCAGGAACATCCTCATAGAGATGACCCTCTTTTCCTTTGAAAGCTCTGGAAAGTGCTTGAGCTTCTATTCCAAACATTGGAAGCATCGCGGTTATCATCAAAAAGGGACCAAGCCAAACGAAGGATATGAATGGTAGTATCTTTGTATGAACTGTCACTTGGAACACGCCAGGTGCGACTTGTGAAAATCCAGTAACTGCAATAAAGACATCCCTGAACATATTTGTCTGTAAGTATATTTGATGACTCACCATATTCCATTCAGGATTACCAGTGACAACAGCATAACCTATTCCGACAATTCTACTGATATTGCTACTATCTGTTTCAATTACCTGAATAGTCACAACCATGTTGAAGTCTCTATCATTAACAAAGTACTGCAGGTCAATCTTTGTCACTTGAATATAGATCCCAGGAGCAATTTCTCCTACAGAAGTCTCGAGGTAACCAGAATTCGTTTCATAAATGATATTCTCGCTCATGAAAACTCCCAGTAAGAGAATGATGAGACCGAGATGAAGCATCAGCCTTCCTACTTGGCGAGTACTTGCAATATTGTCTTTTCCAATTATTTGTCGGGTAAATGCAATGACAAGAAATGCGATTGCTCCAACTGCGGGTAATACCAATAAGTTTGCAAGCCAGTTGTTTGTTGGCAAATAAAGCCCATCGAATGCTGTTAGACCCGCTAGTATACCACCAATAACGAAGAGAGCAACCATAATGATCACTCTGATTCGGTTACTGAGGAATTTTGATTTCAGACAAAAGAATGCAGCAGCGATAAGGAATATACAAGAGATATAGAACCCATACTGAAAGAACTCAATTCTAATTCCGATTTGATTATCCGCAAAATTAGCAGGATCGAAGAAGGCTGCGCCTAAGTTAAAAGCTGCAGGATAAGCAACACCCACCGTGGACGTTGCAGTTACGATGAGTAGACCAATGAAGGCAGTCTTGATGGATAAAAGCCGAATATTCCTCTCCTTGAAAAAGCCAAGTATATCTGAAGAATCTTCATCCGACATGTCGCGTAAGCCTGCATATAATGTGAGACCAACTCCGAGAATCAAGGTAAAGAGAAGTGTTCCAAGCATTGTCCAACTCACTGAAGATATCCCAAAACCATGAACACTACTGAGAATTCCACTCCTTGTTGTCCATGTAGCGAAAATTACTGAAATATAGGCCATGACAAGAAATGAATCACGCAAGACGTCATTCTTCCTAAAGATGGGTTTGGCATGATAAAATGCAGTCAACAATAACCAAGGAATCAGCGATGTTGTTTCTACAGGATCCCACGCCCAATAGCCACCCCAGCCAAGAACTGTGTAAGCCCAATAACCACCAATAACAATACCGCACGAGAGCATTAACCAAGCGAGTATTGTGAGGAATCGCACATATGTATCTACGACAGGGATTGGATCTTCATTGCGTTCTTCGCTATGGAGGGTAAATCCTGCCAACTTGACTGAAAAAGGCACAAGGATTAGCGCATAGGAGATGAAGATTAGAGGAGGATGAATCACATTCAGGAGGGTTGAAAGAAGTGGATTCAGACCATATCCATCAGTTGGGACTGTCCCCTCAATCAATCGAAACGGATTTGCGACAAGGGTATTGGCTGCAACAATGACAGACAATACTACCATTATTATTGATGCGCGATAGACAAGTTTGTCGTCTTCATATCCACGGGTTACCAAGCGGAAACCGAAGTATAGTGTGAAAGACAAGAAGGTCCAAAAGACTAGAGACCCTGATTGGCCAGCCCAAAGACCTGAAATCTTGAGTAGTACATCAGCGCTTCTATCGGTGACCTGCGCAACATATTCATACTGAAACTGATTCGTAAAAATCAGAATGCCTAACCACACAATTGCTGCGGCACTAGTAAAGAAGCTAATAAGGGCTGCAACAAATGAATAACTTTGGTATTCCTTGATTCTTGGTCCTAGCAGCATTATAATTGCATCTAAAAGTCCAACTACAGCAACAGCGATTATAAGAATTGTACCAATGTCCATATTTTTTCTCTCCTGTTTTTTCTAAGTCCGCCTCCGCGATCCTCGTTGTCTTGCTCGTTTACGTGCTTCCTTTTTCCCGTCACGTTGCGCCTTCCTATAACGCTCTTTTCTCGCCTTTGTGTAAGCATAACCGAGTCCTGGCGCGCCAATCAAACCAATGACAGCTACTATCTGAAAAGCTGATATTGGCGTAATATTGATTTCGGGTCCAAGGATTGTGAGTAGGTACAACCTAGTCTGACCAACATTTCCAGACTCATCTGTTACTAGACAGAAGAATCCAATTTTATCATTCTCCTGGAACTGTCCGAGTTCGAATCGCCAGATGATACTATCACCATCAAATCCGATGGGAGTCATATTCTCTGTTGTATAAGCACCAGCATTCAATCTCCACCAAATCTCGCACGAATTTGTGAAGCTTTGTGGTGGAAACTCAGTCGTCACTATATCAATAACAACGTCATCACCAACACGCACCGCTCCCGTGGGATAGATGGCATAAAGATCGATAAGAGGAGGAAAGATGTCTGTGCGCACCACGAAGAAGTATATCCCTGCCACGAACACTTGCCCTGTCGTATCGTTCGCGACAACCTCAAAATTCACGGCACAACTGTCAGGTAGAGTCCCAATTGAACTGTTGTACAATCCATTAATAGTAGGATGAGGAGACAATGGAAGAATACCTTGTGTTATGTTGCTACCGACTTTCAAAGAGTAATTTACATAGACAGAGTCAATTCCATCATCATCAAACGCTATCGTAGAAAAGTAGATGGGATCTTCAGGTCGAGGATTCGTTGGAGTTATTCTCACGCGAGTAACAATCGGTAATCCGTAGCTCCAAACACGTTCCAGAGCTAGAATAGACTGTCCCTGTGCTATTGTGTAATGAACTTCCCAGTCCCCAGCGAAAACCTCCCAGATCTGGTTGGAATTACTTACAAAACCCTCATCTTCTTGATCCCATAGATTTGTAAGGACTAGCTCCAAGGTGTCAATAATGATTCTGATGGGGTATATTGAACCTGTGGTTTCGTACAAGTCCTCCAATGCAAGTATCATCTGGAATTGAATCTCCGAGTATTTGTAGTACTTCACATCTTCGTCATCGAGAGGGTCATATGGTTCACCATCAACTACCTCTGCGAACCATCCTCCATTATCACCATCCCAATTATTTGCGAAAAGTGTTTCAAAGAGCTGGTTTGCTGAATCCAAATAGGTTGTATTTCCGGTTACTTCATGCCCTTTGATTAGAGCCCTTATTGCTAGTCCATTAATGTCTGTAACAACAGAATACGCCACTCTATCTCCTGCTCCCACAATGAGAGACCCGCCAGTTCGGTTCACTGCTAGCACGAGTCCAGCAAACTTCATAGAGTAATCGCGCTTCATGTACCGAAGCATGAATCCGAGAGATCGATCAGCCATCTCTACTAATGTTGTATTCCCTGAGGACTGACCAACATCATATAGCAGCATTGTCGCAAGAGCAAAATGGTCCAGCCTCTTGGCATCATTTGGGTAAACTTCGTAAAGATCAGTGAAATATGAAGGAACATTGATGGAACCATTTCTCATTGTGTAGAAGTAGAAACCTCCATTGACAGAATCATATAGAATGTCTGTCAAACATCTAAGAGCACTCTCCTTTTCTGTTGTGAAATCAAGAGACGTATTCGTGGATTCTGCGATTTCAAGAGCCCAATATGCATAAGCTTGGACTCCTGCCCGTTTGGTCAAAGCAATTTCAGGGTCGTCAGCAAATTGGGTGACATAAAAGCCAGGATATATTGGATCAAGGAAGATGTCAACCATTTTATTCGCCACTCTACTCATCACGATTCTATAGGTTTCATTGTTTGTCATGTCATACGCTTTAGATAAAGCAGCAATCACCCAGTAGTAGCTTGATAGGGTAGTTTCCACAGAATATGAAGACAAATCCTGAGTGACTGCATGGTAGACTACACCTGTCGTCGCGTTCAAGTGCTTAGCCATCATTAAAGCAAGTGTTGCATCGAGATAGTTCTTGTATGAAGATATGTTGTACTCCTGCTCTTGTGACAAGAGAGTGGTATTGGCATTCTCGATGCTGTCTAAATTATAC
>CAZMBV010000025.1:0-19927 GCA_964564335.1 uncultured archaeon | reverse complement strand
TGTAGTATTTTGGTCATTAACCATGTTCATCTCAAGAAAGACGCCTTCAATAATTTCCTCGAAACCTTTGTGATAATAGTCAAGACATTGCATACCAATATCTGGTTCTAGATGAGATTCGATAATTGCCATTCCTCCCATATTAATGAGGGAATCCCCACCAAGAATAGCGGCGGTCATTCCAAAATGACTAGCTTTCTCGGAATCCTGAGAGACATCTGATTTGTACAAATCGCGATATAGAGCGTGGAAGGTTGGACCACCTCGACGAGTATCATCATGGTCAATAAGATCGTCATGCAGGAGAGATGCATTATGTAGAATCTCTATAGAGCACGATGCTTTGTATAGACTTTTTGAGTCCACTTTGCCACCAGCTGCTCTACAGGCTATAACAATAGATATTGGACGGAAACGTTTCCCTCCACGCATTAAGTACTCTTTTAGATTGGTATAGTACTGAATGTGTAGAGGGAAGAGTTTCTTTGCCCGATTGATTTTTGTGTCTAGAAACTCTTCCAAGGCCTTGTTTACTTGTGCAATCTCATCCTTCACAATCTCATCGAAGGTCATGTGACATTCTCTCCTGCAACAACTAGAATAGAGGAGCTTTAGAACTCCTTTTTAGCGTTTCTGAATTTGTCGAAGAAATGTTTAGAGATTAGCGAAGTAAAAAGAAGGATAGGTGATGGAGAATAGTCCCCACCACGTTATTGATTATTGACCAACGATTTCTGTACCCGGAAATGCGATTGTGGGAACTACTCGTTTATCGTGAACCTCTGGATCATTGGCAACCATAACATTGCCCTTCAATGATTCATAGAGATTACCAACCCACAAAGCATACTTGATAGGTTCTCCAAGCTCTCCGTTCTCAATAATACGTGCATTCCTGATTTCATTAGAGAATGTTCCAGACATGGAATCAACGATTGGGTAAGCAAAGTGTTCAACATAGACACCTCTTTTGATCTCACCAATGATATCATCAATGGACTTTGTACCGGGTTTTACTTCCATAGTTGTACCCGCACAGACTGCAGGAGCTGCAAACCGTCCGGCCAGGTCTCGCGCAACTCGGCGGATTCCATTTCCAGTGGATTGCATTTCAAGTTGATTCGCACTATAACTATCAAAGAAGTATGATTTGAGGACTCCATTTTCTATTAGCTGAGTTTTCTGAGTGGGGACACCCTCATCGTCTACAATGGAACCTAAAAGCCCTCTATCAGACACACCATTGTCGACGATAGAAACATTCTCACCTGCAACAGTTTCTCCAACTTTGTCAGCCCAAGGACTGGACCTCTTGTTTACATTATCACCATTAGCAGCGAAAGCAACCAAACTATAGAGGATTTCACTTCCCTCACTAGGAGCGAGAACGCCGACAGCATCATTCCATTTAGCTTTGAACGGTTTTGCTTTCAAAACACCAAGAGCCTGGGATTTCAAGACTTCACCGATGTTATGGAAATCAATGGAGTCTATTTCTCTGGACCAGCACCTCTGAACACCTTCACCAACACCTGAGGCGTCTTCAGATTTCGCGGTGAAGAATCCAAAAGCAACAGTTCCTTTCGAACCCACATCTACTCCCAGAGAATTCCTGATATGATAATGTACAGAACTTGTTCGGAGTGATCCGTTTGGTACCGTCACATTATTAGCAGATGCAGCCTTAACAACGTCCATTGCTTTCTCCATTAGGACTGCACTATCAGCTGCTGCAGTAGCATCATCATGATACTTCTCAGGAGAGCCTGAAACCTTCTTAGGTTCGGGAAGCGATATAAATTTCAAATCCTCATTACTCACTTGAGCAATAGACTTCGCACGTTCAACCACATCCTCTGGAGTTTCTTGAGAAAGTGTCGAACTTGTGAAACCAATCCGTTTTCCAATGATATACTTCAATCCGATACCAAATTCAACAAGAGAAGCTCCAATCTTTGGAATGTCATCATCGATGTAGATGCTAGCTGTTCTGACCCTAATTGCATAAACCTCAGTTTGGCTGGCTCCACTCTTCTCTGCAAGTGATACAATCTTGTCTGCAATATCTGCAATGGCCATATTAACCACCTCCAACGACCATTTCCATCCGCATATGCGGGCCTCCAGTAGTCACGGGGATGAAATCTTCCTCGCCTTTTCCACAGTTTCCACCTGAAAAACTGAGCTCATTCCCAACTGCATCCACAGTCTTTAAAATCTCCATCACTTTCCCTGCAAGAGTCATACTACGTACAAGTTGCGTAGCTTCACCATTTTTGATGATGTATCCTTTGAGAGCCGAGCACTGTACTCCACCGCCTACAACATCTTCCATTCCAGATAATGATTTTCTTACATATAGACCGTCCTTGGTATCAGCAATAATCTCGTTATTCGTCCAATCACCTTTATCAAAGAATGTATTCGTCATCCGAGCAAAGATTCGTCGATTATAATCCTGAGCTCGACCATTTCCGGTAGGTGCAACACCCATTAGTGAGGCTGTTTCAATAGTATGCAGGTATCCCTTGTATACACCGTTCTCAATGATCACTGTCCGTGATGAAGGGGTTCCCTCTGAATCAAAAGGAAAACTACCTGCGGAGTCCTTCAATGTACCATCGTCAATCATTGTGACTAGGTCGGTTCCAACTTTCACGCCAACCATATCAGTGAGAAAAGAGCGTTTCTTGACAACTTCGTCAGCTTCACTTGCATGACCACAGACCTCGTGGGCAATCAACCCAGATATATCACCATCAGCAATCACAGTCATTGAGCCACTTGGAGGTTTTTCAGCAGATAGTAATTCCAGAGCACCTTTGGTACATTCTGCACCAAAAGATTCAATGTCAATTGCTTGAACGAGCTCATATCCTGTTTTTCCTCCACGGAAATCATAGTTGAATTGCATTTTATTTCCTTCACGAGCAACTGGTTGAACCATAGCTCGTATTCGAATCTCATCCCATTCTAGCTGAGAACCAGCTGTATTGACCAAACGATAATCACTCTTTGTACCAAGATACATGGAATTTCTGTTGACAATCCTTTCATCAGTCTGTTGAGATTTATCAAGAGCCATAACAAATTCTAATTTCTCCTCAGTTGATATTGTTGCAGGATCAACCTTGCATTTCTGCCAGAGAGATTGTTGTATTGGATTTACACTTGAAAAGTCAAGGGATTTTCGAGAGAAGCGAGCATTTGCCTTTGCAGCTTTTGTTGCCTCAGTGAGTAAGGCTTTACAAGTTTCAGTCGTCAATTGCTCAGATATTGAGGCCATACCCCAACATTCACCCACTAATGCTCTAGCAACAGCACCTGCTTTTGTTGCTTCACTGAATCTACGCAGGTCCCCATTTACAACCATTATCTGAGTGGATGCTTGAGATTCTTGACGAATGTCAGCAAAAGTAACTGCCTTCTCTGAAATGTCTTCTATCGCAGCAGTCATTAGTTCCAACATTGGATTCATACGAGCGTCCGAAGGGAGAGTAGTGATAAATCTTTGGAGGTAAGCATTCTAAGTTCCAAAAGGATCACATCTTGCTTAGTAGAACAGTTTCCCTTTGAATACAACCACGCCAGTACCACTGACCTTAACTTGCTCAATATTCTCTTGATCCCCTCGAACCTCAACGAAAATTCTCCCAGGGCGGCCGACATAATGACCTTGTTCAATTACAATACTTGTTACAGGTATGGTGGGTTCCATGAATCCGTACTTTATGATGTAACTTCCAAGACTCCCTGCAGCAGAGCCGGAAACAGGATCTTCGTACACACCCAAAGCAGGTGCAAAATGTCGAACCTGTGCATCTGAGGTAGGGTCTCTTGTGTCCCTTGTGAAAACGCTTAATGAAACGTAGTCTGAGTCTTTCTGAAGTTCCTTCAATTTATCCCAATTTGGTCTGATACGGTCAAGAGACCGCTTTGTTGAAACAGGAATCATGAGATGTGGAGTGCCGGTACTGACCGTTTGAATTGGATTCGGAGAGTGAAAATCAGCAAGTGAAAGACCTAGTGCTTCCAAGTAATCTAGAGGATCGTACGTTTCAAGGAACTTAGGCTGCTCATGCATGATCTGTATCTCATGCATATCAGTTGCCTCGTTCTTCACGATTTCAATGTTTAGAATACCAGCGTTTGTTTCGACACTTTCCATCGTGACATCAGTAATTGTGTTAATCACATCTTCTCGAAGAAGAGCATAAAAGGCGGCTATTGTTGGATGGCCAGAGAAATCAATCTCGCGTTTGGGTGTGAAATATCTGAACTTGAAATTAGCAACATCAGAATTTGAAACGAATACGGTTTCGCGAGTACTCATCTCTCGCGCAATTTTATGAAGCATTTCATCATCCAGATGATCTGCTTTGAGAACAACAGATGCAGGATTACCTCCAAATGTACTGTCTGTGAAAGCGTCAACATGAAGGATATCTAATTCGCCACGGTGCGTCATTCAACATCATCAATGGCATAGTCTAATGGAAGTTAATTAAACATTGCATATGGATTGCAATTCATCAGTCCCAAAGTGATATAGCACATTGATGCACTTGGGTATTTATGACGATCAATATTGTCCCATTCTTCTCTATTGTTTCTCCAGAAGGTCTCCAAGAAGAAGTTCTGAAAGAAATAGAGCAAGACGGAATTCAAATTACAAAAAGCATGAAGGACATTCCAGCAGGGGAATCCATCTATCTTTTCATTGGAACCGGAGGGACTGAGAACGATGTTGCGACGTTCCTTAAAATGTCAAAAATAAATCCACCAATCATTATCCTTAGTTATGACGAAAGAAACTCACTTCCAGCTTCCATGGAGATACGAGCTTACTTGGAGAAGAAAGGTATCGAAGCAAGGATTATACACAAACCAATCGAGCAACTTCATTCACTTCTTGGTAGATGGTCAAAGTATTCGAAGATCATTCAGAAATTGAAGAGTAGTAAGCTGGGGGTGATTGGTGAACCCTCTTCCTGGCTCATTGCCTCAGGAGTTGATCCAAAGTTGGTCAAAGAGAAGTGGGGTTTGGAGATTAGCAGTATTCCGATAAAGGAACTTACAGGAAATTTACCTTCTGAAGCAGGTCCAGATTTTGATAAGTATGTTAGCGAGTTCCAATCATGTGCAAATAGCCAAGCTGTGAGTGATGAGGAAATTGCTAAAGCAGGTATTGTAGCTGAGAGGATTGCGAAAATTTCAGAAGAAAACACACTCGATGCAGTTTCAGTACAATGCTTTACATTATTGATGGACACAGGCATCTCTGGTTGCTTTTCACTCTCCTTTCTCAATGACAAAGAAAATTTCGTAGCTGGTTGTGAAGGAGATATTCCAGCAACATTCACTATGCTTCTTTCAAAAATGCTAACAGGCACTCCATCGTTTATGGCAAATGTCGCAAGTGTTAATCAGGAACTTAACACGGCAGTTTTTGCACATTGTACAATACCAACTAGTATTACTGAGAAATACGAGATAACAAATCACTTTGAAACTAGGATGAGTGTCGGAGTACGTGGTAAGTTACCTTTGACAGAAGTCACAATTATCAAGGTCTTTGGTGAAGATCTAAGTGAGTACTGGGTATCTGGTGGTACAATTATTGACAATCTGGTAAACGATAAGGGCTGTAGAACACAAATCAGAGTTGCAATGGATGAACCCGTTGACTATTTTCTGGAGGAGTCTCTTGCAAATCACCATATTGTGGTCCTTGGAGATTTGCAAGAGGAGTTCGTTGGGTTCTTTGAGTTCATGAAGAATCATCTATAGTACCCATCCCCAGAAAGTAACTATATACATAGCTTCTCCGGGAAAGTAGACTAATGCCCCAAAAGGTATTCGAACAACATTCATGGGGATATCTCCAACAGGAACCATTTCTCCAAGGTAATTGTATTCTTGGTTGGGTCCACCCAAATCCTCGATAACTGCATAGACTGCATAGTTATCAGACAACCATGGCGACCAAGCAAATACACCCATGATTATGAACCCAGTGATGATTAAACAGCGACGCCGAGTGAGGGATGGAAAAGTCACATCATTTCACAAAGATGCATAGTATTTTCTTCGTTTATGTATTTGGAAAAATCAGGATGGAGAGAATTGTCGATTCGTGATAGTGTAAGAATCAATATGTTGGAGTTCACCAGAACGGCATTCAAGATGCTCCCACATATTGAAAATCCTTCAATCTTAGACATTGGTTGTGGAACAGGGATTCAATCAATAGAGCTTGCAAAGTTATCAGATGGACATATCACAGCTATTGACATCGATGTTCCAGCACTTGTACTATTGCAAAGGCGGATAAAGGAACAAGGACTCTCTCACAGATTTTCCATAATGAAAGTATCAATGCTTGATCTCCATAGCTTGGGAAAGACGTATGATATCATATGGGCAGAGGGGTCTATCTATACAGTAGGTTTTGAGAAGGGAATCCGAGATTGGAAACAGCTTCTCACAAAAGAGGGATTTCTTGTGGTTCATGATGAAAATGACCGAATAGAATCCAAAGTGCAGATAATCAATAAACATGGCTACAAAATAATCGGAAAGTTTGAAGTACCACATGAAGAATGGGAGGAGAGATATTACAAACCTCTTGTAAGTATTCTAATGAACAAGAAGCTTCCTGATTCAGAGGTAATCAAGTTTAGACAAGAAATTGATTCATTCAAGAGAAACAAAAGGGGTTCAGTATTCTTCATATTGCAGAAGAAATCACCTTGAAATCCGAAATAACTTTGTACATTTCTTACAACGAATATGTCCACTTCTAGTGACATCTTGCTTCCTGTAGGAAACCTTCTCACCACAATTAGGACAATCAACAGAATAGAGAATCGTATCAGCATACCAAGAGTGAGCAAAGTCAACGTACCGCCCCATCAAAATAACCCTCACCTAGAGTATTCTATCAGACAAAGATAAATGTTTGCTGAAGGTGAAGGTGGCGAGAGTGCGGGAAATCGTGGTAGGAGGGGGGAGTTTCGTAATTGAGGGCATGTAACGAAAAACTAGCCCACACACTCGCCTTTGCTTTTTATGGAAAGATTTGCTACCCACAAACCCTCCAACAAGTGTATATCGTGTTACTAACTTATTAAACTTATGCTTGGGACAATAGAGTAAATTGACTTTAAAAAACATTTAAGATTTTAGCATAATCACATTAAATCTGCCACAAGAAGATGGAAAAATTCACTATAATACTGTAATAGCCTGTTCTAAAATGATTCGCATATACATGAAGACAATAATCGCATTTGATTGTTAATCAGTATGATAGCGCCATTAAAGCAATCTTTACATGTTTTTCCTTTGTATCAATACGGTTTTAGCAGAAATGGAAAAGAAAGAGAGTGTGTGCCCAGAAAAGGCACACAGTAGTAGAGTAGGTCTACAAATCCTTAGAGGTGAAGGGTTTGGTGATACTATCCTCTTCAACTGAACTTGGTTTGTGACCTTTACGCCACTCTTCAATAGGCTTTGAGAATTTCTCTTCAACTCTGGATCTATGAATAGTGTTCATTGTACAGAATGGAATAATCCTACCATCAGGTACTGCATAGTTGATGTCACAATGTTGAATTCTCTCAAGATCAAAGTTGTAAGGATCTTGGAAGTGCATCATTCCCAGCATAATGATACGCCTCATGAACTGAGCCAGTGAGTCGTAATCACCACGGTCAAGGAATGCGCTGAGTAGGTCTTTGAGAATACCTTTCTTCTTGATATGACGCATACCAGCAGCTAATTTTGCCTTTGCTCTCTTGCTTGCAGCTCTCTTCTCGTCAGCCATAAGATTTGAAATCTCCTCAAGCAGGACAAGGAACTTATCAACTGCAATCACATCAGTAATAGGTGCATAGCTACCATTTTCATCAAAGAAGAGGAATGTGGACATTCCACAAGCAAAGTGAGAACTGAGTTCTAACTCTGGGCCACCCTTAATTAGTCCGAGAGCACGGCCTACAGGCATCATTGAGGGCACGGGATACCAAGCGTCAGCGGGAATCTTACCACCAGTCTGTTCTTCTATTAGATGAATTGCATCAGGTATTGTGATACGCATTGAAACACGAGACTCATGGTCAATGCGGCCAGTGATACTTACTGGTTGGAAGTTGACACATCTGACAACATCTCGATTATCAATTGCAAATTGAATGATGTCGCCAAGTTGGTCTTCATTAACGCCTCGCACAACTGTAGGTACGAGAACCAATGATTCCATTCCTACTTCACGAGCGTTCTGGATTGCCTGCTTCTTTAGAGGTAGCAAGTCGGTTCCACGGGCTTCAAGATAAGGTTTAGGTGTAACGCCATCAAATTGCATATAGATCGTTGAAAGACCAGCATCACGAAGCTCTTGCAAGTATTTCTTGCTCTTTCCAATCCTAATTACATTACTAGCAATTTGGACATGTCGGAATCCGAGCTCCTTTGCCCATTTGATATACTGGGGTAGATGTTTGCTAACAGTTGGTTCACCACCAGCAAATTGTAGAGCGGGTGCAGGAACAGGAAGATTGCGTCGTAGATTCTTCATCATTTCAAGAACCTCTTCGGGTTCAGGTTCGTAGATATTGCCACCTTCTGCTGCTACTGCAAAGCAGATGGGACAACGTAGATTACATCGGTTTGTTACATCAATTAATGCAAGAGCAGTGTGAGATTTGTGCTCAGGGCACTGACCGCAGTCTTCCGGGCATCCTTTCACTGTTTTAGTTCGAGGATTATCAAGGCCAACGGATTTGTACCACCACTTTTGAGCTCTTCTGAACATCTCAACGTCGCCCCAATAAATGTCAATAAACTCCCCATGCTTCTCGCAGGTCTTCTTGTACATGACCTTGCCATCTTCTTCATACAGAGTAGCATCAATGACGTGAACATCGTCATTGCTTAGAAAACACTCAGGACAAATAGACTGAGTGACGTAGGGGAGCTCCCTTACAGGATACTTTTCAACATGATACCGTGAAATGTCACCACCATCTTCGAAGGTGACTGGTTTCTCAGGTATAGGTTTGATTTCGTCTGTAGCCATAATATTTAGCTCCTTAATCGTATATTACCACCACTGAACAGGGTGGTATTCAACAACGTTTACTGACAAAATTCGAATATAAGTTATTCCCGATGTTTCAGAGTATGAAGAGTGTGCTATACTAACCACTCATCTTTCTCGATGGTTAGAACATATCCCATAGTGAATCCACCACGAGCTAGGAGTTTTGAGTGACGTTGGAGGTCGATAAGAGCTGAATCAGCTTTTCTAAGTTTTATAATAGCATCGATCGCTTCTTGGATATCAACTAGTTCTTCTGTGTCGCCAGACACAAGGAACTCCTTTGCCTCCTCAACAATTTTCTCCCGAAGAAGAATATCAAGTTCATCAGGTTCAGCAATTCGTATGTTTGGAGATTCACCGGTTTCACGAATTATATCTGGTATCTTGTCTCGTACTAGTTTTTCTCCCATTGCAAACACCTCTAGATGACATCATCTGAGAGCAAGTGCAGCTTCTACTTGGAACTTCGCCTTTTCAAGAAATGTATCAATAGCTGCTTGAACGTTTCCGGGTATCACGATTGTCCAAGGCTCTTCAGCATCACGAGCCACAGAGTCAGTCATTGCTTCGAATGGGAGAAATTTTGGTGTTAGCGATTCATCAAAAGAAACCGTACCAAGCCATTGTCCATCCTGGATTAATTCGTACGTTGGAAGAAACTTTCTCATTGATTCAGGAACAATTGCATTCCAGAATATTGAGACTCCATTCCATTGAGCTTGCTCACCTAGGCATATGTTGTAAGAATCTAATTTTGCTTTGGCAATTTCAAGATCATAGAGTATCCCAATTCTACAGTTTAGGCACTGATTGAACTCGAGACCATCACCATTTGGTTTCACATAAGCAATCCCATTCTTCTCGATATTATCATCATTACAGTGGACACATAGATTCATCCCCCAGCGTACCTCGAGATGTCCATTAAAAGGACCATCTACGAATCGTTTCACAGCACCATCAAATGCAGATTTCACAGCTGCTGGACCCTCTGAGTCCATTTTCATTCGTATAGCTTTCCAAACTTCTAACAAATCTTGCCAAAGGACTTTGATGACCATATCAGCCAATTTGTCCAATGTTCTTTCTTCAAGAGAACTCATACACATTTTCCCCGGACTGATGTCAAGCTAGCTCATGACGTACGCAACAATTAAACCTTGGTCGGACCTATTCAATGGTCAAATAGGTCTAGCCTAAGCTTTTTAACTAGGGGCAATGAGAAAAATCAGAGACCCTACAGGTGAGAAAAGGATGGATTGCCAAATTACTGAATAAGGTTGGTCAATTATCTAGCCATGACCATTCATGGTTCTCGTTTGGTTATACGGGTCGACAATCATTTTCTGATTATCAATCACTAATACATTGTTAGAGGTTACTAAAATGAGCCAGTTGCCAAAACGATACGATCCACTTGTCGTAGAAGAGGAAGTCCTTGATTTCTGGAATAAAGAGAAGGTCTATGATAAGACCCTTGAGTTAAGAAAATCTGGGCCGAAATGGAATTTTCTAGAAGGCCCACCTACGACTAATGGGTTCATGCATGTTGGTCATGCACGAGGTCGGGCTATGAAGGATGCACAAATCCGATATATGACTATGCGCGGCTATGATGTTTGGAGACGTGCTGGTTGGGACATGCAAGGATTGCCCGTTGAGCTTGAGGTTGAGAAGAAGGAAGGTATTGCAGAGAAAGGGCTCATTGAATCAGACTTGGGGATGGATGTCTTCGTTCAGAAGTGTAAAAACCTAGTAGATTTCTATCTTAAACGGTGGGTAGATGATTCGGTAAGATTAGGTCTCTGGCTGGACTTTCCTAATGCATATCAAACACGAAAAGATGACTATATAGAGCATGTCTGGTACTTTCTAAAACTGGCAAATGAAAAGGGCTTACTAGGGAGAGGATATCGTGTCAATCCAATATGTCCGAGATGCGTGACTGCTCTCTCAGGGCATGAGGTGTCTCAAGGTTATGCAACGAAAGTGGACCCTTCCGTATATGTGAAGTTCAAACTTGTTGATAGGGAAAACGAGTACCTTGTCATATGGACAACTACTCCATTCACACTGATATCAAACGAGATGGTTTCTGTCCATCCAAAATACAAGTATGTCAAAGTGGATGTAGGTGGAGAGTTTTGGTGGCTTGCGGAAGATCTTGTTGACACAGTAATGGAGAAAGCCAAAATTAAATCATACAAAAAAGTTGAAACCCTTACTGGTAAGAAGATGCTAGGATGGAAGTATCAACATCCTTTCTATGATGAAGTTCCATTCCATCAAGAGCATAATGAACAATACATGCATGCAGTTGTTACAGGAAAACATGTAACCATTGAAGATGGAACAGGACTGGTACATACCGCTCCAGGATTTGGACCAGATGACTTTGAAGTTGGAAAAGAATTCAATGTACCGGTATTTGCACCTGTTGATACAACTGGAAAATTCACAAAAGACGTTCCAATGTTCGAGGGGAAAATGGTATTTGACACCAATGCAGAAGTACCACTGCTACTGAAAAAGAAAGGTCTCCTAGTTCATGAAGAAACACTTTCCCACGAATACCCGCATTGTTGGCGTTGCGATACTCCACTCATATATTTAGCAGACAAGACTCAATGGTTCCTTAAAATGATAGGAGTCAGGGACAAACTTGTTCAAGCAAACAATGATGTCGATTGGACTCCAGATTGGGCAGGAGCAGGAAGATTTGGAGACTGGTTGACAAATGCAGACGACTGGTGTATATCCAGATCAAGAGTTTGGGGGTCTCCATTGCCTGTTTGGGTTTGTGATGACTGTAAATCAGAAGTAGTCATAGGTTCAAGGAAGGAACTCAAGGAAAAAGCAGTTAAATTCCCTGATAATTTTGAGATGCATAGACCATGGGTCGATGAGGTCGTTCTCAAGTGCGAGAAGTGTGACGGAGAAATGCATCGTGAGCAATTCGTCACAGACTGTTGGCTTGACTCAGGAATGGCACACACTGCTAGTGTTGATTACTTGAAGGACCCAAGTCTGTTCAAGTCACTATTTCCATATGATTTCATCACTGAGGCAGTTGACCAATCACGAGGTTGGTTCTACAGCTTACTATACACCTCAGTCGTGATGCATGAACGTGCACCATTCAAATATTGCGTGAGTCAGGAACATGTTCTTGATGAAGATGGAGGGAAAATGAGCAAGTCCCGTGGCAATGTGGTTTGGGCAAAGAATGCCTTAGAAACCATAGGAGCGGACCCTTTCCGAATATTCATGCTCACCAGAGCGGCTTCATGGTCAAGAATGAATTTTAGTCAAAAAGAGATAGATCAAACGAGAAAGAAGCTTGATGTCCTCTGGAATGTGGTTCTATTTTCTGAAACCTACATGGAACTCGACAAGTTCAAGTTCGATGAAAAGAGAATGATGAAATTCTTGCCCAAAGCCAATTTGGAAGATAAATGGCTTCTCTCCCGATTACAGAGTGTAGTGAAGGAGTATCATGAGTATATGGGCAAGTATCTATGGCATCAAGCAGGACGAGTTTTGCTGGAGTTCATATCAGAGGATCTCAGTAGAGTCTATCTGCCACTAGTGAAGAAAAGGGTCTGGTTAGACAGTGAGAACCCCAAGAAAGTCATGGCCTACGATGTCATGTACTATACACTCCAGACATTCCTGAGAACGCTCAATCCATTCACTCCATTCCTGAGTGAGAAGATACACACAGATTTCCTAAGGCGATTTGCAGATGACATACCTGAGTCCATCAACTTGACAGACATGCCAATGCCAGTTGAAACCCTCATGGATAAAGAAATGGAAGCAACATTTGACGTGTTACAGGAATTGAGAACGTCTTCTAGTCATGCGAGAAACAAGAAAGGAGTTAAACTTCGACATCCTGTTGCCAAAGTAACATTGATAGCTATGGATAAAGAAACAAGTAAGAGAGCTGAGAGCCTGAAGGAACTTCTACTTGATGACTTGAACACACGGGATTTTGAAAGTCTATTGACAGACGTGATGGCGGAATTCACACAGCTTTCTCTGAAACCAAACTACAAGGCTCTTGGTCCAAGATACAAAGACATGATGAAGGACCTAGTAGCTCAGTTACAGAAAGAAGATGCTGTTAAACTTCGCTCTGCACTTGAGAAAGGCTCAGCCACAATACAGGTCAAAGGGAAGAAGGTCGAACTTGTTGAAGGAGATGTTGAATTCGAAGAAAGTCTTCCCGAGCATCTTAGCTATGCTGATAGCAAGATAGGAAAAGTGTACGTCGATGTCACTCGAACTAAGGAACTCGAAGCTGAAGGTCTCGTTAGGGATGTAACTAGACGTGTTCAGGTCATGAGAAAGGAAATGGACCTTAAAGTGGAACAGTCAATAGACATAGTGTTGCATTTTTCCGACCAAGAATCAGTTGAATTGGCTAAGATGTTTGAAGATTATCTCAAGAATGAAACTAGGGCAGTCACTCTAGATTTAGCAGGTCCTGATAGAGAACCAGCTTGGAAGAAGTACTCTTATATCAAAGATTGGGATATAGATGACCTGAAGCTTAAGGTAGGAATGTCTGCTGTGTAGCCTAGACAGGACTCCTATCCCTACTCAGAACTTCAAGCATCGTGTGAAAGACTACAGCATTCTCTTTGATAGATGATAGTGAAACCCACTCATTGGCTCCATGCAAGTTATCTCCATCAGGGCCAAAATCAAAGAGATCAGAACCCTGTCCTGAAAAATAACGAGAATCAGAACCACCGAAGCCCTCAATGAGTTTGTAGGTTACACCTTCTTTCTCAAGAGCCCACCTCATTGCTTTAATCAATCGAGAGTTGGGATCGGATTCTACATATCCAACGCCAGAAACCACATTGAGTGAAAATAATTCTAGATGTCCTCTGACTGCATCTTCGATTGATTTCTTGACTGCGTCACCGTCATTGGTCATAGCGCGAATATCACAATATAGGGTCCACAAGTCACCTTCTTTCGAAAGAAGATTAGGTGAAATTATCTTCCCCTTATCTGAATGCTTAGTTGGAAAAGCAGCTTGAGAGATTGGTAAAAGCAACCGAATTAGTTCGGTAAGATTTTCGTCATAGGTCACTTCTTTTCCAGAAGTATCTGGATGAATGACATCCATCTCAACCCAACTAGGAACAACGTTAGACTTGACAAAACCACCACGTACATCAGTGACCACAGAATCGGGATTTTGATCAAGATATTTTGATGCTGTCAGCATTGCATGCCGGTCTACGCCAGGACGCATATACGCACTGTGTCTAGAATCAGTTCCATAGGCTTCAGTCGTAAATCGAACAGTTTCTTGGTTACCCTTTATCTTGGAAAGGTTCTCTTTGACTTTGATATATGCAGGGAGTATATTTCGCCTTCTATGGATAATCTGCTGATGAATACCATCAGCTACTACAATGTAGTTTGGAAAGAGACCTTGTTTAACAAGCCAATCCTTGAGCATCTTCGCACCATGACGCCCTCCTATCTCTTCATCACCTGTTGCTGCAATCATAACGTAACAGGGTAGATCTGATGTAGCTAGTTTCTCAGCAAGTAGTAGCAGCGAAGCAATGTTTCCCTTATCATCACATGTTCCACGTCCATAGGCTTTGTCATCGTCGAGCTTGAGAAGAAGAGGATTAGTCTTCCATCCTTCTCCAAAGGGAACGACATCATAGTGTGCAATGAAGAGTATTTTGAAAGAGCCTTGCCCTCGTCTGCCAAACGCAGTATAGTATCCTTCTTCATCTAGTAATTCAGTCTGGAATCCGTTTTCACTCAAAATACTGTTGATATATTCAGGGCATTCCTTTCCAGGTTTAGTTTCAGGCCCATCATTTCGAGTATCAAAGGATACAAGCTTTGCTAGAGCATCAATGAGGTCGATTGTCATAATTGGTCGATTTTAGAAAACAATAGTGAGTCAAAAATCTATCCAAAACTGAAGTATTGAAACAAAAAAAAGAAAAAGATCAGGGGATCTCGAGTGAGCAACCCCTGTTTCTGTTGCGAACCTACGTTCTCTTGTAGATCCATCGATTCCATGAACCAAGGTTTGGCATTTCTTCAGGCATACCCTTTCGCTTTCTAATCTCAAGAATAATTTCTTCCTGTAGACTAGAAGGCACACCTTCAAATCCACGGAACTGGTAACCAAAGAAACTACGACCAGCTGTGGCACTTCGGAACTCATCTGCAATACCAATTGTTTCTGCAGTTGGAAGTGTTCCTTTCACTGTGACGTTCTCCTCTTCACCTTCAATTGTAAGGATTTGTCCACGGTGAGCAGTAAGAACCTTAATCACTTGACCCTGAGTGTCAGTAGGAGTCTTGATATCAGCATTGAGTACTGGTTCATAGAGCCCAGGTTTTCCAGTGAGAAAGCTCATGTTAAGACCTGAACTAACCATGGTCGTAACTTCATTATATCCAGTGTGTGCTGGGTCGTTGTGGACTGTTGCATCAGTCAATGTGACCTTTACACCCATTACGGGTTCACGAGCTATTGGACCTTGGTCAACGAATTCACGGAATGTTGTTTGGAGGTATGAAAATATACGATCGAATCTCTGGACACCACTCATGGCATCTACAAGCATGCATGATTCATAGATGTCCAAAATCTTCCTTGCTTCTTTTGCATCCCATCCGGCTTCATCTCTAAGGATTGCTCCTCGGTCACGAGGCTGCTGGGCCATAGTAATCTTCTTCTTCTTGATCAACTCTATTGTTTTCTCATCAAGAGGTTCCAATACCATTCTAATCCTGTTATGACCGTTGGGTGACTTAGTATGGAACTCATCTCCACGCTCGGTCATCTTCTCACGGTAGACAATAATTGGTTCAGATACATGGATCTTGACCTGTTCATTGATTCGTTTTGTGAGAATCTCAATCTGCAGGGGGTCGATGCCATCCAGTCGGTATTCACCAGATTCTTTATCGTGAACAAACCTTGCTGTGGGATCAGCCATAATCCATACTGATACGACTTCACCAAGCTTTGCTACATCTTGTGGGTCAATTGGTCGGATACTTCTACTGACGACGGGTTCACTCACATACTCAATAGCCTCAAACCCGCCCATTTCAGACGTGGGGCCGACAAAGGACTCACCACTCGGACACATGAACCCAAACACAGAGAAGAGATTCCCTGCTGGAACCGCGTCCATATCAAGAATATCGGTAATCTCTTGCACACCCAGTCTCTTGACCTTCGCGTTCTGTCTCATGTTGACAAGTCTAATCTCTTGACCGTTCTTAATGGTTCCAGAAAAGACTCGACCAATCAAAGTAGGTCGTTTGCTCTTTGGATCAATGAATATCTTTGTAATCATTCCCAGAAGAGGGCCATTTGGATCACAGTTAAGGAGAGCCTTTCCTTCATCACTTTCCAGGTCGCCTTTCCAGATTCTAGGAATCTTGTACTTCTGAGCTGTTCTTGGATCAGGAAGGTGCTTGACAATCATTTCTAGGAGTGCTTCATCAAGTGGTAGATTATCCCTGAGCCAGCGCTCATCACCCTCATCGTATTTCTCAAATACTACAATGGGTTTGATATCTCGCTTTTCAAGAGTCTTCATTGTGAAAGCCCAACCTGTTTTGGCGCTACCAATTGCTACACTTCCTTCCTGAAAGCTGACCATCCATTCTTTTGCCATCTCTGGAGGAGCGACTTTCTTGATCAATGCGTTAACCTTTGCAATGATAATATCAATTCGCTCGTACACTTTTGCAGGAGGTAATTTCAATTCGTTGATAAGTCGGTCTACCTTGTTGATGAAAAGCACTGGTTTACAGGCTTCTGCACCTACTGCGAGTCGAATATTGGTCTCGGTCTGTGTCATCATACCTTCAAGTGCGTCTACAAGAATAACAGCCCCATCAGAGGCTCTGAGTGCGCGTGATACTTCTCCCGTGAAGGATAAGTGTCCAGGGGTATCTGATAACTGCACGAGGTACTCCTCATTATCAACTTTGAAGTTGAGTAGAACTACAGAGGTGAAGATAGTGATACCTCGCTCCTGTTCCTCATCATCGCTGTCTGTCATCAGTGCTTGCCCAGCAGCTGCGTCACTCATTAGACCAGCACGACGCATCAAATAGTCGGTGGTCGTTGTTTTTCCATGGTCGATGTGAGCACTGATAGATATGATTCTCTTGTGCTCGTAATCGTCTGAAAGGATGAGCCTCTTGATTGCTTCGGGCTCTTTGATCTTAACCATCAGGTTGTCTCCTAGTTACTAGTTTTTTTTTATTCGCTCGTGATTTTGTAAGATAGCATCTCCCCAACAGTAATGATTTCACGAGAGAACTCGTCGGGGCACCGGAGGCCTTACCGGTGGCTTGAGCGACCTCGCGTAAGGATGATTAAAAGTATTTCGTCATAGGACTATTTGGTATTCAATCACTTATTCGCTACAACCACCATTCTCTCAGACCCAAAAGAGTACTGCTCCCGCGGCAGTTTATTCTGACCATAGAACTCAATCTTGGTGAATCCAGTTTCTTCCAGCATAGAACGAATCTCAAGTGCGGTGTACATCCGGATATCATTGTTTGATAGAGCATCTTCATCCATCAGCACAATTCGATTATTATCTATGTCAATAAAGGTTGCAGGGCGACCACGAAGAACTCCAGCAGGAGCATCGAATAGGTGAGGCTCATTCAACAAATATCCACCTTCAAGTGCAGTCCATGTCTTCATGAACTTGGGTAAGTTATACGGATTCATTAGGTCTAGAAGAAGACAGCCACCTTCCTTCAGTGCTTTGTACGTGTCTTCGAGGACTTGCTTATTCTCGTCATGATTGAAGAACCCAAAACTATGACTGAGAAGAACTGCTGCTTTGAACTGATTTTCATAAGACATCTTCAGCATATCACCAATGAAGAAGTTGACCGTAACCTCATTGGCCTTTGCACATTCTTGTGCTGCTTTGATTAGACGTTCTGAGATATCGAAGGCAGTGACATTGATTCCTTTTTTGGCAAATTCAATGGACTGATCCCCACCTCCACAGGCAATATCAAGAAGTTCTCCACCCTTCTTCAGGTCAAGAACCTTAATGCAAAATTCAACGACCATTTTATCGTAATGTTGAATTCCTTGGATAGACCTTCGATGTTTAATTCTGAAGGTCTCCGCCCAGAAGTCATTCCAACCAAGTTCAACGTGTTCCATTTATGTCACACTCCCACTCAAGATGACTTGACAGTGTTATGAAGATTGTTATGATTAGAGAATAAGAAGATGGAGATGAATCGCCCCTGTAATTCTCCGCCGGGAGGACGCAGACTCAGTAACAGGAAACTCAGAATGAGCCTAAATGGCGATTCTGTTCTCCGACATAGAATTGATAAATTTTACTTATAAATTGATAGGTTCCAGTGTAAACTTACCAACTCGACATTTTTACGCGCAATGTGTCGATTTATTGGACACACCCTTACAGCCAGTGGAAAACAGGGTTATTATGAGCTAATACACGATTATTTTGAACTACTATCTATGAAGGTATATTCGGGACTGATATTCGTTCATAGTTGCAATGAGGAGTCAAGAGAGAATGAGTAGTGTATAAGATAATGGTAGCCCCGCCAGGACTCGAACCTAGGTCTAAGGGAGATTCCATCGTAGAGCACTGGAAGCTCAACGAACTCCAGAACCCTCTATGCTGGACCGCTACACCACGGGGCTATTTTGCAGTATGTTCCGCATCGCGACACCTGCAAAACGGTTTTTCATCTTTTCGGTCTATAGACTTTCGCCTTGTTTATTAGTATCTGTGTCATGCCATTAGATGAAATTACAATGCCATTCTGGTCGGAGTTTTCCTATTCAGGTTTTCAAAAAGCAGCTGGAAATACAGCTGTTGTTGTGATGGTCACAGGGGCATTGGAAGCCCATGGTAAACATCTCCCGTTATCTACGGATGCAATCCTTCCGACTTATCTTGCAGAAAGAGTTGCAGAGAAGACCAATGCTTTCGTCTTACCAACAATTCCATTTGGTGATAGTTGGGATTTCAATAACTTCGAAGGAACCATCTCAATAGATCCACAAATTCTTTCGCGATATTATGCCTCAGTTATGAAGGGTATATTCAAACACAGATTCAGATACTTGGTTGTGTTGAATGGTCATGGTGGAAATGTCCCAGCGCTAAAGATAGCTGCAAAAGATGCAACTGAAGAAGGGGAACGTTTCGTAATCATTGTCAATTGGTGGAGAGATTTAGCAAAGGCCGCACGTAAGATTGTGGAGGAAACTCCTGGAGGGCATGCAGCAGAAGATGAAACCTCAGAAGTAATGCACATAAGACCAGATTTAGTCGATATGTCAAAGGCTGTCTCTTATAGAGTAGTATCAAATTTTGAAATCATCTCTGGAACCTATAGAGATGAACTTCTGCCATCAGCTATGTATGGTGATCCTGGTAAGGCAACAGAAGAAAAAGGGCGATTGATCATGGAGCAAGCTGAAGCGGAATTAATTGAATTGATCAATCAGCTTGAAAGTGGCAAGCTACCACTTACTCGCGAATGATTAAATTCCAATCTTGAAAATTAGAGAGTCACGAAGAACACGTTGAAACATTCTCAGTAGATTCTTTCCTTCTGTTGCAATCGTAGCGAAGACGGGATAACCTTCAAGGTCCAACATCTGAACCATATAATCTACTGGAAGAGCATTAGGTATATCTCTTTTATTCAATGAAACAACAATTGGGAGTGTAGCCATTCTATCTGTACCTAGTGCAATACGTAATTCTTGTATCGATGCCAAGTTTT
>CAZMBV010000024.1:0-20271 GCA_964564335.1 uncultured archaeon | reverse complement strand
CCCCCGAGAGTCGTACCATCTGCGTCAACCCATTCACCATTATCTTGGATTCGAACAGGGATAGGATTATTATCAAAATCAAAACCATCAGGTCGATCAGTTTCACAGACCATGTCCATGTGCCCTTGGAAGAGCAAAGATTGAACAGATTCCATTCCTGGAGATGCAGGTCGCTTAACGAGGATATTTCCTGCAGCATCCTCAAGGAGTGTAATGTCTATACCCAAAGATTTCGCTCTTTCAGGTATCCATGATTTTAATTTCTCTCTGATTTTATCTTCTTTCTTGGATTCTCGTGGTGTCACCGAGAAGACATACTCAAAGATTTCCCAGACAACTTTGGGCTCTAAATTTTCAAGAACCATTCAAAAAACCTCTATCTGTTTCTGACAGACCAAATTCGATACTATAAGCTTTTGTTAATGGACAGGCACCTTTTTGTCTTACGACGTCATCCAGTTGGATGAAGGAGAGAATTAGATGTTTTTCGACCCGGGAATCATTGATGCAATCCGAGCGGCTCTACCAGGACTAGGAGAATTCTTCTTGCTAATTTCACAATTAGGCGGTGAGGTCTTCTACGTTGCATTACTTTTGATAGGATACTGGGCATTTAACAAAAGAGAATCAATCATTATGACCTATGTGTTGGTCATCTCAATCCTTACAAACTACTGGCTGAAATATATCATCGCGCATGATCGGCCACCAACTAGTTACTGGTTAGAAGGAGCGGATACTCCTGGTTATAGCACCCCTAGCGGTCACTCTCAGTATTCAGCAACCTTCTTCGGTTGGATTTCTGTCAGAGTAAAGAAGTGGTGGATGACTCTGATTGCTTTCTGCTGCACATTATTAATTGGAATATCTCGAATATATCTCGGAGTACATTTTCTTGAAGATGTCCTCATCGGATGGGGAGTTGGAATTCTTACAGTTGTTACTATGTATTATTTGGAGAAACCTGCAAGAGAATATCTGTCCAAATATAAATTTGAACACTTACTCCTATCTGTCTTCTTTATTGGTTTAGTGTTGCTAGTAATTGCGATATTTCTCCCTGCCCCACCAAATGACAACTTTGGAGCAATTGGGGGACTGACAATGGGAATAGCGCTTGGATTTGCCTTGGAGCATCGATATGTGGAGTTCTCAGTGGAACCATACATGGGTCAAAGATGGCGACTCGTAATCCGCGTTGTATTAGGTCTCTTTTTGGTCATTGGCGTGATGTTTGGTCTTTCAGATATCTTACCTTCCACAGACATCGTATTTCACTCGATACGATACTTTCTTACTGCAATAGTTGGAATCTTCGTCTGGCCATTGATATTCAAGAACGCAAATCTCTGAAACAAGATGTTGTAGGATATGATGTCCTACAACGTCGCATTTTATGAAAAGCCTGCTCTCGACAGATTCAAGAGTCAGATTGCTACGTCATAGTAGGAAGGTGAAACGAGTGAAAGAGGGAATTGGTACACCAATACTATCACCCACGTACCCAGGTCCGCCATATCATTATGAAGATGCCAAGATTTTCCTTGCACTATTCAACCCGCCAGAAGAATCTATTCGAGCACTTCTTCCAGAGCCACTACGACCATCGCAAATGCCACTTGCAGGTCTACTCTTTGGAGAGCAACCATGCAAGGAGGCAGGAACATTCATGGAAGCTGGCATGCTTATTCAGTGCCTATTTGATAATCCAGAAACAAAAGAAGAAGAAGTAGGAGTATACTTTGCGTACAACTATGTAGATACAGACGTTGCTCAAGCAGCTGGTAGAGAGATATGGGGTTATCCCAGAAAACTAGCTGATATTTCTCTTGATTGGAAGGGAGATATTCTAACTGGAACAGCAAAGCGTGATGGTGTAACGCTACTCAAAGCTACTTGCACCTTAGATGATGAAGGTGAATGGATCGATAGCGGTCCGAATATCAATCTCAAAATGATACCAAGTGTTACCGGAAAGGGATATGACTTAGCAGTTCTTACTGCGGCATATCTCACCTATGATATCAAGAAGGGGCGTTCTGGAGAGGTCGAATTTGAATTCCAAAGTGGACCCCGTGATGATTTCAGTAAAGTTCAGGTTGAGAGTAGCTTCATTGGTCTCTACTTTGATTGTAATATCACTGTTCCTGCAGGGAAAAACATCGGAGAGGTCAAGCTCTAACTACATGTATTCGGTTGCTTCTATTGTCTGAATCTTTCGACCTGTTTTACCTACATAGGATCGCATGATTTGGATACAAATCAACACAAACAGGGGTACCATGAGATATGTATACAGGGGATTAAAGAACATTCCAAAAGCCAACATTCCCCCAATCCCTGAAAACCCAAGCAGATTGGGAAGTAGAAACGTTCGAGCCATAGCCCACATGCTTCGGATTGGCATTTGGACTGCAGAACCGCGTTGTCTACTAATATTTCTCTCAGCCTTAAAATCACCGCCAGTAGCTGCGGAATATGAGGCAATTCCTCCAGAGGCAAGTGTGAGAAACATACAGGAGATTATTACTGCAGGAATGTAAATCCAAAGCGAGGGTTGCACAATTATGACTATAACTGATGCAATACTTGTTGCAATCAAGGTAAAGGGCACTGCACTGAAAACCTTACCTTTTACATAGTCAGTAAGACTTGCTGGTGCAAGTAGGAGGTTCATCAAGTTCTTGCCTTCGTAAACCAGCTCATAGCCTGCAAAATACACACCATATGAAACAGCAAAGGGAATCATCGCATAAATGATAATTAACGAAGTGAATCCGAATAGAGAACCACCCGGGGCGAGAAGGAAGATGAAGAACCAAAGTACTGTTCGAAATGGTCCAACAAGATAATTGGCTAGCACTCTACCTTCGCGACGGACTGACGCAGTATTGTACCACATTGAAGTGCTAGTAGTTTCACTCATTTTGATGAGTGGATAGCTAGATGGATTCCATGTGGTATGTGCAATAGTAATTACTTCCTTAGACGACCTTTTTGAACCACTTGCGAGCCAACCACTGTAGTGAGCGACTTCACTGAAGTGAGCATTTGCATAGATGAGGAAAGCTGGAATAATCAAGAACAGAATTGCAAGCAGGATGTCGGTCATGCTGATCGGAAGTCCCACAATTAGTCTCAGAGTAACTGCATTCATTGCACCGCCAGGGCTAAAATCGGAGGATAATCCAATCGTTCGTGCGAAATCGAATATCACTGAAAATAGTTGACTGAATCCTGAACCAGAGGTATAGAGAGAGAAGTAATAGAATGATGAGAAGAGGATAGCTGCAGCAGTTCCGAAAAACCAACCGATTTGTTTCAATCTCCGTCTTCCAGCAAGAAATCGTGATATTGCCAAACCAATCAGTCCACCTATTGAAACACCAAGCGTAACATTCGCTAACAACATAACGATGAAGATTGGAATGGACAGGTATGCAATAGCTGAACCAGAAGCGATTGCAAATGCAATGACAATTGGAGTCCCAATTATGAGGTAAATCACTGCATTATAGAAAATAACTACAATTGTTTTCTCCAAAAACAGTGTTTCAAGTGAAATGGGCATGATCATCAAATATTCCATTCTCGAAGAGTTGGCTACTGTAGAAACGCTAATGGCGATAGAACCCATGAATGAAATAATTACAAGGAAGTTGAAGAGGGTAGAGCCAAACTCGATATTATCAGAAATAACTGTACGGAAAAACTCCCATCCGAGTAGATCAGACATGAAAAGAATTCCCCAGAGGATAACCACTGCAAAGACAGCGGCTGCAAAATAGCGTAAGTACCTACGTAGAGCGCTACGTTTCTCAGACCTCTTTCCTTTCACATTCCTTATCCTAACTGTCCCAGCAAGATCGTGTTTCAACAGAATTAGGAGGTCTGAAATCAAGAGTCTTCACCCAGAAATGCCGCAATCTTCTGCATATCAGGCCCACCAGTCAAATCCAAGAATATATCCTCTAGAGACTGCTGCCCTTTTGCTTGTAATCGCAACTCATCCATCGTACCTTCGGCTATCAATTTCCCTTCATTGATAATACCAATACGGTCACACATATGTTCGGCAATTTCAAGCACATGTGTGGTCATCAGAATTGTAACACCTCGATCACGGAGACCGTGAAGTATCTCTTTGATAGTGGCAGCACCTCGGGGATCAATACCAGCCTGCAATTCATCCAGAATCAATATCTTGGGATTGTGAATGAGAGCTGCAACGAGACCTATCTTTCTAGCCATGCCTTTGGAGTAAGTTTCTATGAGATCATCACTTGCATCTTTGATATCAAGTAGAGTTAGAAGTTCGTCTATCTCCTCATCTCTCTCAACGCCGCGGGGAACTCTCCATATGTCACTGACATAATTGATGTATTCCCATCCAGTCAACCGCTCAGGTAGAACAGGTTCCTCGGGAATATACCCGATGAAGCGTTTTGCTTCTACATTATTCTCCTGAATATCAAATCCATTGATTCGAGCTGTTCCCATGGTCGGTTTCAAGAGACCAAGGAGCATCCTCATGGTTGTACTCTTGCCTGAACCGTTTGGACCAAGGAGTGCATAAATTTCTCCAGGGTTTACCTGAAATGACAGTCTGTCAACAGCAGTGAAGTCGCTGAATTTTCTCGTCAGCGTGATAGCTTCAATCATTGATATCACCCACGGAACTAAACTGAATAGAATTAAGCTTTGGCATAAAAGACATAATTTCCTGCTCTTCGGATACGATTATAAACCCCCAAAAAAGTGCCGAGATATGCCACTCGAAAGCTGGAGACTGTTGGACATTGGGCCGATAGACCCTATAGAAACTCAGACAATCTATGATATGATTGCTCAGGGCATTACTGAAGAAGAATCAGAAAACACATTGATCATCTGTTGGCCGGCGAAACCACTCGTGAGCCTTGGTCATTTCCAAGAGATAGAAGCAGACATTGACACCAAGTTCTGTCGAGAGAACAACATCGCATACACTCGTAGAGTGATTGGTGGCGGTGGTGTCTATCTGGATGATGGTCAAATGTTCTATCAATTAATAGGTAGAATTGATAGTCCAACAACCCCACGAAAAATTGATGATTATTACAGAAAATTCCTAGAGGCTCCTGTCCAGGCCTATCGGAATATAGGAGTACAAGCCGAATTCAAACCTGTAAACGACCTCATTGCCAATGGAAAGAAAATCTCAGGAAATGGTGCGGGTGATGTAGGAGATGCACGAATCCTAACTGGGAACTTGATCTTTGATTTCAATTTTGACATGATGGTCAAGGTGTTGAAGGTGCCTAGCGAGAAATTCAGGGATAAGATTGCACAGAGTCTTCGTGAAAGAATGACCACAATCAAACTTGAAACAGGCTCGATGCCAGATAGGACTGAAGTGAAAGAGGATCTGATTCGGCTCTATGAGGAGACCCTAGATATTGAACTAGTTCGTGCAGATCTCAATAGTTGGGAGAAGAACAGGATGGCAGAACTTCGTCCCAAATATCTCTCTGATGAATGGTTACACTGGAGAAGAGGCGGTAGACTTACTGATGCCAGAACAGTGAAGATTTCAGCTTCGACCTCTGTTGGGACTTCAAACTATAAAGTCCCCGGCGGCCTCATTAGATCTACTGTAGAGGTTGTGGATGAAAAAATCAATGAACTCGTCATCAGTGGTGACTTCTTCATGCTTCCGAACGAGGGAATCTCACAACTTGAACGAGAGATTATTGGTAGCTCTATTAAAGGAGATGAGCTACTCCGCCGCATTCGGGTCGCATACTCTGAAAATGGAATTGAGTCCCCTGGTGTTGATCCTGAAGACATTGAAAAATCAATCAAATTAGCTATCAGTCAGGAAACAAGCTAGTGGATAAGTTCATCTTTCTTGATTGATGAATAGAGACTCATGCATATCCGACAATATCGTTGTGGAGATGAATCTGAGATAGCATCAGTCACAAAGTTGCATTCATAGATTCTGAATTAACACAAATTGATGCCATTAAGATGTGTGATAGGTTTGGATTCACCATACAACGTAGGCAGAACGCTTGGGTAAGGCAAATGATGTGAGGTGGAACGAAATAACCGGACAATCCTTTCGTGTAAGTGCACCGGGGAGAGTGTGTTTGTTTGGAGAACATAGCGACTATCTTGGATTGGATGTGATTGCTGCATCCATCAATATGGCAATAGAGATTGAATGTAGTCCACGTGATGATGAGTTGGTGACCTTGTCATATTTAGATCTCAAAGAAAATGACAGGTTCTCATTGAATTCAGATATTCAATATAGGAACAAACGAGATTATGTCCGAAGTGCTTTCAATGTGATGAAACGAAAGGATATCATTCCTACTCATGGTGTGAACCTCAAAATTTCAGGGAATATTCCTATTGCAGCAGGTCTCTCAAGCTCCTCTGCATTAGCGGTTGGATCTGTGTTAGCGATTGCTCAGATATCAGGTGTGGCTATGAAAACTGAGGATATTGCTCTTACAGCATACGATGCTGAAGTTGCTGAATTTGGCGAGAGTGGTGGGAACATGGACCACTTTGCATCTGCTGTGGGTGGAGTGATTCATGTTGATATGAAAGATAACACTGTCTCAAGGCTACCAGCAAAGCTCGATTCAATTGTCATTGGTGACTCTGAAGAGAAAAAGAAAGATACTGTTGGAGACCTTCGTTACATTAGAACAACGGTGGAAAGAGAGTATGAGCAGATAGCGCAGAAAATCAGTTCTTTCGACCGCAGAACAACACCGGTCAATAGTGTCTATGAACTTGGAAGAAGTCATCCGACCAAAGAAAGGAGCATGGCGGAAGCTACTCTCCGCAATAGAGACCTGACTTATCGTGCATTAGGATTGTTAGATAATGAAAAACCAAATCATCAAGAGTTAGGAAATATGTTGAGGGAGCATCATGAAATCCTGCGAGACGCACTCGATAGATCAACACCCAAGATTGAATGCATGATTGACGCCGCTTATTCTGCTGGAGCATTGGGATGCAAGATTAATGGAAGTGGAGGAGGTGGAACCATGATGGCATATGCATTAAACAATGAAAAGGAAGTAGCATCTGCCATCCAAAAAGCTGGAGGAACATCTTATATCGTGAAGGTAAGCAAAGGAGCCTCCCTCACGATATTAAATGACTGATCTATTTTCCTTCAGCAAGTTCTTTCATCCGAGCTTCGACTATCTCAAGAATCTCTTCTTTGAGTTTGCGACCCTCGGTAAGAAGTCTTTCAACTTCCTTTGTAGTTTTGTCTACAAAGCTCTTGGTCTTGATGTTACCAAGATTGATTCGTACATTGAGCGCTGCACCTTCAATAGCAGCCATGAGTGCATGAGCAGACACACCGGCATCTGTGATTGTGTTGATATTTCCCTTCTCTGCTGCTGCCCTAGCATGTTCCATTGCACTGAATGAATGTTGCATTGTTGCAAGAGGCATCTCGGCTGCATGGATTGTCCCCTTCTCAATAATCTCTGCTTTCTCTTTCTTCTGAGCTTCTGTTTCCTCAGGAAGCTTGAATGCATCCATCACAACATCAAAAGCAGCAGAGTCTTTCTCAATCAGGTCCATCATAACACCACGGTCGTACTCCGCAGCGTGCCGATGCTCTAGCATCTCCTCTTTGATACCTGCGAATTTCCTTCCTGAGAGCGAGAGCCCGGTCACCATGCAAACAAGCCCAGCACCATAGGAACCAATTGCCGCAGCTACACTACCGCCACCAGGTGTAGCTCGTGCCCTACGGACTTCGTTTCCGAACTCAATCAGTGACATCTCTGTGAATCCCTTTTTGGTTGGGTCCTGGGCGCCTCCCAGATAGTATAGATCAAGAATCATTGAATCTTCTAATTTCTCAGGACGTAGATAGTATTTGAGAGCATCAATAAGCGCGAAGAGAGGGACCATTCCAACTATCTCAGTTTCCATAACAGTTGCTCCATATCGAGCAGCTTCATTCTTGACGACCTCAAAGACCTGAGCTATCTTTGTACGTCTTGGATGTGTTAGATTGAGTGAGACCTGAACGCAGTTCTTTGCAGGGAGGGCAAGTCCAATCCCTTGGACATTGACAAACCCGCCTGTTGTTCCTCGAACAGCATCTGCACAGGCTTTTGCCGCCTCAAGATTTCTGGTGTTCAGGTTGAAATTAATGGCAATAAGGAAAGGTCTTGATCCAGTTGCAGTAGCTCCTGCAGTTGGGTGTATCTTGTTTGGTCCATAGTCAGGGGTCTTCTCAGGATCCGTACCTATGAGGTCTCTGAGACCTTCAAACTCACCTTCACGAATGTTAGGCAGGTCTACTCTGTCGGGTCTGGTTGCAGCCCTCGAATAGAGATATACTGGAACATTGTGCTTTGAAGAGAATTCTTCTGCAAAATCCTTAGAGAGCTCGATGCATTCACCAACGGTAGTACCATGTAAGGGGATGAATGGCACTACATCGACAGCACCCATTCGTGGGTGTGCACCTTCGTGCTTAGTCAAATCGATTTTTTCCACAGCAACATCAGCTGCTTTCAGAGCGGCCTGCTTTACTAGCTGTGGTTCACCAATGAATGTAAACACAGAGCGGTTATGGTCAGGATCAAATTCTACATCGAGAAGACGAACGCCTTCGACGCTCTTTACAGCATCAGCAATGGCATCAATGACATCTTTTCGACGACCTTCAGAGAAGTTGGGGACACACTCAACTACTTTCACAAGAGTCACCAGTGCCCGCTCGGAACGATTATCTACAAAAGCGTTTGGGCAGGTCCGTATTCAAGATTATGGTTGATCTTTAGCGAGATATTCCTTTACTTTTTGTAAATCTACTTCATACTCATACGATTCTTGTTTCAGGCGAAAACCCATTCTTTCATTGATTGAGAGCATTGGTTCATTAGAAGTAGCATTTGCGGTCGCAATGACCTCTACATCAGGGAAGTCTTCACGAATCTTTAGAAGCATCGCTGCTTTCAACCACTTTCCAAGTCCTCTGCCACGAAACTTCTCTTGAACTCCTGTGAGATATTGGTTAATAATAGTTGGAACTGCTTTATTGTAACCAAAATCGGTCAATCCAGAGATATCTCCATTTTGCTCCATCACCAACGCAGTTTGCCAAAGTTCACCAGTCTCCCTTGCGCGTTCTTCCATTATCTTCCATTTTTCAGGAGTAAACACCTCATCACCAATTGTTAGTTCGTCACGAGGTGCTTGATTTAGAACCTCAGTATAGACTTTGCAGTAATCCTCTAGGATTGAATCGGGAATCGATGAATGAAATTCAAGTCGCGAGGTAGGAGATCGCATTGGACCTTCTTCCACCCACTGTGTCATGAGTTCCCAATCAACGTCTTTCAACTGAAGTTGGCTGATTCGATATGCAAGAGCTTCATTCCCGCCGATACGCTGCAAGAATTTTCTAGCTGCATCATTTAACAAGGCACCTGTGAATTTTGTTCTATTATACTTCATTGCATGTTCACATGCATAGGCAAGCAATTCTCGAGCGATTCTCATTCTACGGTAGTCTTTTAGCACTGTAAGATGGATTTTGCAGACGTCTTCATTTCCTGGAAATGAAGGGTCACTTTCTCTTAGAAACGTGCAGCGCAACCATCCTATTGCCTCAGAGGGGGGATCAACCTTTGTCACTATATGAGCTTCAACGTCGCAAAACACAAGATTCTCAATCATATTAGTCTTCATAGTTGCTAAGTCAGGTGTTGGAAAATCTGGAAACAATTCCGTACCAGAATTGCAATTGAAGTGATAGAACTGTTTCCATTCTTCATCACTTGCATTCTTCAGGTCAAACGGTTGGATCTCATATTCCAATTACTTGTCCCCTGCATGATTTTGTAAGGGTACAGCATAGCTTTGTGATAAATCGTTCTACCGGAATAGGCCATCATTTGGAAACTTGTGCAATATATGCTGCTACGACATTCTTGAGAAGCATTGCAATGGTCATTGGTCCAACACCTCCGGGAACTGGCGTCACACAGAATGCTTTTTCCTTAGCCTTTTCAAAGTCGACATCACCGTATGGCGTAGCAACATCAATCACAACAGCACCTTCTTTGATCATATCTTCAGTTATGAAAAAGGAATCATCAGTAGAAGTTCGCCTACCGATTGCTGAAACAAGTACATCTGCCTGTCTTGTAAAGGATGAAAGGTCCTTGGTGCGAGAGTGGCAGACAGTGACTGTAGCATTGCGATTCAAGAGTAGCATGATGAGTGGCTTACCAACAATTGTTGATCGATTGATTATGACTGCGTGTTTTCCTGAGAGATCATCCCAACCAATCCGATCTAACATCGTGACTATACCATGAGGTGTTGCAGCACTGAGGTCTTCACCACCATAGAATAAGCGGTAAACATTTGCAGGTGAGAAACCGTCTACGTCCTTCAGTGGATCTATCGCTCCGATTATTCTCTTTTCATCGATATGTTTGGGTAGTGGTAATTGAACGAGGATCCCATGTACAGAAGAATCATCATTGAGTTCTTGAATCAACTTCAGTAGTTCTTCTTCGGTCGTTTTCTCAGGGAGTCCGTGATGTTTAGAAAGAATGCCAGCTTTGTTGGAAGCCTTATGTTTCATTCGAACATACATCTGAGATCCTTCATCATCACCAACGATGACAGTGGCTAACTTTGGAGGAGTCCCGTATTTCTTTACTAGTTCCTCGACTTCCGTTTGTACTTCATTCCGGAGGCGATTTGATAGACGCTTGCCTTTGATAACGTGGTCTTCGCAAATTGATTTCAATTCATCCTTAGACATAGAATATCACTCCTTTACCAGACACCACTAATATTTCCATCTTCATCGACATCCATGGTCTCGGCAGCGGGTACTTCTGGAAGACCAGGCATTAGATTGATGTCACCCATGTATATGACAACGAATCCAGCACCTGCACTCACATCTGCACCAACGACTTCAACATCAAAATTCGATGGTCGACCTTTTAGACTTCTAGAGTCTGAGAGACTGAACTGGGTCTTTGCTATACAGATGGGGAGGTTTCCATAGCCTCTCTTCTCAAGAGAACGGATTCTTCCTTTTGCACCCGTAGTATAGAGGACATCTCTTGCACCATAAATCTGCTGAGCAACCTTCAAGATTTTGGTCTTTAACGGGTCTTCTAAATTATAGGTATAATTGATGTCTTTGGCAGGAATTGTCTTGATGGTTTTAATCACAGCTCTTGCAAGAGATTTACCACCCTTGCTACCTTTTGTAAAGACCTCTGAAACTTCGACTCTGACATCCTTTTTCGAACATTGACTACGGATTTCTTCAATCTCCTCATCGGTATCATCTGGAAATCTGTTGATTGCTACAACAACAGGTACTCCAAAATTACGCATATTCTCGACATGTTTCTCAAGGTTTGGAAATCCTTTCTTCAGTTTCCCACCACCGTGTTCCTTGAGAGCCCTAATTGTAGTAATGACAACACAAGCGTCAACCTTTAGATCTCCAACACGAGTCACTATATTGAAGAATTTTTCTGCACCTAGATCGGCTCCAAACCCAGCTTCGATGACAACATAATCAAAGAGCCTAAGTGCAATATCGGTAGCTATAATTGAACTTGTACCGTGTGCAATGTTTGCGAAGGGGCCAGTATGTACGAAAGCAGGTGTTCCTTCAGCAGTCTGAACCAGGTTCGGTTTTAGCGCATCTCGAAGAAGAACGGCCATCGCACCTTCAGCTTTGACGTCGTGTGCATACATTTCCTTTAACTGCTCAGAACGGGCGACCAAAATGTTCCCCAGACGCTCTTTCAACTCTGTATAGCTTTTCGACAATCCCAAAATAGCCATGACTTCAGAAGCAGATGTGATAATGAAATGCTCCTCACGTGGAAATCCATCAAATCGCCCACCTAGCCCAACAATTACTTTTCTCAACGCCCTATCGTTCATGTCAAGATTGCGGGGCCAATATGTTCTTCGAACATCAATCTCAGGTTGATGATCGTGATGTATGTAATTATCAATCATTGCCGATAGTAAATTACCTGCGGCAGAAACCGCCGGAAAATCTCCCGTAAGAAAGAGATTGACATTTTCGAAGGGTTCAAGCCTTGCCTTGCCACCTCCAGCAGCTCCACCTTTAATTCCGAAGACAGGACCGAGAGAGGGTTGTCGAAGTGTCACAACCGCATTGTGTCCTAAAGCATTCAGAGCCATTGAGAGACCGATTGAATTTGTGGTCTTTCCCTCACCTGCAGGTGTTGGATTGGTTGCGGTTACAAGAATCAGTTTCCCTTTTCTTTCACCTAGCTCCTTTCGTATATTCAAATCAATCTTCGCCATATAGTTTCCATATACTTCAAGATACTTCTCATCAATTCCCGCTTTTTCTGCAACCTCAGTAATTGGAATCATCTTGGTTATCACTCATCCAAACCGTCTAACATTTCTCAGATATATCAAACATTGATAAAGCAAGCTCTCTGGCAAATAAAATTTGGGCTTTATTCTGTTGAATTTGCAATCGTGAATTGAAGTAGGTGGTATTATTCCCAGAATTTTGGTAGCAACTGCCAGTATGCCCTATAGAATCTTAGTTGCTGGTTGTTTTCATCTAAATATACGGATGGTCATTCATACACTCCAATCAAAAGCTTTCCAAAAGAACATAAGATACGATGTGTACCCAAAATATTGGTTGATTAAAATGGAAAGACTTCCACTAGATGCACTTCCAGATGCATTACCGGATGCAATTGATGAAGATAAGTATGTCATCTGTACATACTATGTAGGACTACCGACCTTCATGGACGCACGCGAGATGGCGTGGGCTGCCGCTGTTGAACAGAGCACTGGTACATGGACATTGGTGCCCGGAGAAACCCCTGCAGTCCGAAGAAGACATGTTGCAAAAGTAATAGGGGTCTATGAAGTTCCTCAATACGAGTATAGTCTCCCGAAGGACCTTGAGAGAAGACAGTACATTATGCAGGTTGCATTTCCGTGGGAGAACTTTGGGCAGCAGATCCCAATGTTGCTAAGCACGGTCATTGGGAATATCTCTCTATACGGGAGAATCAAGTGTCTTGATATGAAGTTCCCTAAGAGCTGGCTGAAGGGATTCAAAGGTCCGAAGTTTGGTATCAAGGGTCTCAGAAAGCTCTTGGGAATAAAGAAGAGACCTCTTCTGAATAATATGGTCAAACCCTGTGTTTATTCATCCTGTGAGATGGGAGCAGATCTTGCCTATGAAGCGGCTGTTGGAGGAGCAGATATCATAAAGGATGATGAGTTGCTTGCTAATCCTGATTTCAATACTCTGGAGGCCCGTATTCCAAAATTCATGGAGGCCCTAGACCGTGCTGACTCTGAAAAAGGTGAGAAGACAATATACACAGTGAACATCACAGATAGCCTTCCAAGAATGTTTGAGAACGCAGAGCGAGCAATTGAACTGGGAGCAAACGGATTGATGATCAATTTCCTTGCCGTAGGTTACTCTGCCTTCCGTCATGTCAGTGAGAATGTCGGGGCTAAGGTGCCCTTGTTGGCACATATGGACGTGACCGGAGCAATGTCCTATTCACCTATTGTTGGGATTGCATCAAATCTCGTCACGGGAAAGCTACCGAGAATTTGTGGTTCAGATATCACAGTATTCCCAGCACCATATGGTAAAGCACCAGTTCTCAAAGAACGATTTTTAAACGTAGCTCATGACATGATCATGCCTCTTCACAATATTGGAGCCACAGCACCAATGCCAAGTGGAGGTATCAGTCAGGGTCATGTCGAAGAGGTCATGACTGATCTTGGACCTGATATCGTGATTGGAACGGGAGCAGGAATCCATGCGCATCCGAATGGACCTCGTGCAGGAGCAATTGCGTTCAGACAGGCGATTGATGCAAAAATGCAGGGTATTCCAGTAAGTAGATATGCCAAAGAAGAAGGTCACGAAGAACTCAAGATAGCGATGGAAGCTTGGGGATCAGGACGCACTGGTGCAGATCTTTAATTGTGAGTGAAGAGCCCATGGTCAATCTATCAGAACCAATTGAATTTGCAGGTTTGAATGTCAAGAACCGTTTTGTAATGCCCCCTATGGTGAGGAATCTTGCCACGAAGGAGGGGATAGTGACAGATGCTGTTGTGCAACACTATGAGGAATGCAGTAAAGGACAGGTCGGACTCGTTATCGTTGAGGCGTCAGCTATCACATGGGAACATCGGATTATGTCAAAGAACATTGGAATTCATGATGACAAGTGTATACCCGGTCTCAAGAAACTCGCTGAGGGGATTAACAAACACGGCGCACGTTCATTCATTCAAATCAACCATTCGGGGCTCAAAGGTCACGGAAAGACAAAGTACATTGGACCATCTGATATCCCAGTGTTGAAAAATATCAACCCAGAAGCAATTACGGTTGAAGGCATTGAGGAAGTCAAACAGTGGTTTGTTGATGCAACTAGAAGAGCAAAAGAAGCAGGATTTGATGGGGTTGAGATTCACGGAGCACATTACTATCTCCTGAGTGCATTTCTCTCATCACATACCAACAGACGAAACGACGAATACGGTGGCTCCACGAAGAATAAAGCAAAGTTCTCAGTCGACATAATTAAGATGATACGAGAGGAACTGGGAGATTATCCACTCATCTTCAGGATGAACGGATTCGAAAATGTCGTTAATGGAGTTTCGATGGAAGAGGGTATTGAGATTGCTAAAATTATTGAACGAGCAGGGATTGATTGTTTCCATATTTCATGTGTTATTGATTCAACATCCAATCCAGGACTACCACCCATATTCGAAAAGGGTTCAGAACCAGATTTTCTCAAAGGATATCCATATGATTCCTGCATCCCTGTTGCTGGACAAATCAAACCCCATGTCAAGATTCCCGTTATAGGTGTGGGTGAGGTTCGTGATGAAACACTCGTGAAGAAGTTCGAAAAAGATGACATTTGTGACATGCTTGGTATAGGGAGAGGTCTCCTAGCTGACCCATATTTTGTACAGAAGATTTTGGAAGGAAGATCTAAAGAAATCATTCCATGGAAAGATTGATAGAAAGAAACTCCTCTTCCCAAGTATGAGCTGGGAGGAATTTTCAAATCAAGAAACTATTGATTGGCTTCTTGAAAAAGAGAATCCGAGTGTTCAATATTGGACTCTTCAACAATTACAGGATAAGCCGGAAACAAGTCCTGAAGTGAAAAAATCTCAGGACTCCTTGATGAAGACCCAGTGCGTTAACGCTATCCTTGAAGCTCAGGAGGATGAAGGATACTGGGGTGGCCGTGATGATATGTATCTACCTAAGTATAGAGCCACAACTCACAATCTACTTCTTCTAGCTGAATTAGGATCTAAGAGAACAAAGGCTATCGAGTCAGCAATTGAGCATCTTTTTCTGTTCCAAAGAGATTCAGGGCATTTCCTAACACAGATGCCAAAAACTGCGAAGGGAAGAGCCAGCACGGTGAAAGACGGTTGTTGTCTTGACGGGAACATTCTATATTATCTGATTCATTTTGGATTCCTTGAGGATCCGCGTACAAAGAAACTGATAGATTTCCAAATTGAGTACCATTCAGATGATGATGGCGGGTGGCTATGTAGAGCTTTTCCTATTGAGAGAAAGAAGGTCTTTCCAACGAATTGTTTCATGGGAGCAGTAAAACTACTCAGAGGATTGGCTCAAATCCCAATGAAAAAGAGACCTTCAGATTTAAGGAGGATACTCAGTCAAGAGGTCGAGATTATTCTGGAAAATGAGATCTATAGGTATCTCAAGAATCCAGATGGCTCTAGAAAAGAGAAAGCGGGGTGGAAGAGATTTGGTTTTCCACTCTTCTATCAAACTGATGTTTTGGAGGTCCTTGATGTTCTCACAAAACTTGGTGTAAAGGACGATAGAATGCAAGAGTCTATTGATCTTGTATCAAGTGCTCAGGGAGAAGATGGAAAGTGGCTTCTGAAGAACACTTACAATGGGAAGATGTATTGTGATATAGATGTGAAGAATAATGCTTCAAAGTGGATCACACTTCGCGCTCTACGTGTTCTGCGTCGATACTATTTCTAAAGACTATAGTCGATTTTCAGGGATGGTGACTTTGTACCCCAAATTCTCAGGATTTGCTCGGGACTCCATTAAACCAAACCCAAGCCCATAGCAGAAGACAGTAGGTTGAGGTGTAATCTTGATGTAGACAAACTTACTTCCTATTTCATCATCTTCAACTTGCAGATTCATCCGACCTATTCTTGTCTGGCTCATTGCCCAATGACCACCTGAATCAGTATCAGGAACAATTTCAGCAGTTCCTCTAAACATCACATAACTAGCTGGAGCAAATCTAATCCAGTAATGTGGAAATGTCACAACAAGTGACACATTGGGATTTCGTTTGATATTTCGGACTTTAGCATATTTTTCCCCAACAATACTGTAGAGGGCAAAAGGAGAATCTGGTGAACCAACTGCATAGATGATACCTGTACTATGAGGCCGTCCCTTGGGATCAATTGTCGTGATTACTCCAAAGGTCTTTTTCCGTACTTGTTTTTCCACAAAATCAAAATTAAATTTACTAGTTATCATAAAGAATACTCCATCTCATGAAAGAGGATTAACTTACTCCCAGACTAATCACTCATTCAATCGTTTATGCATTGCCTTGTTGTTCTTATACAGCTTTAGAAACTCAGAAAAGAGTTTATCATATAGCTCTCGATTGTCAGGATTCGGTTCGAATATCTTAGAATACTGAACCATATCAGGGATGTCTTCAAACCTGCACAAACCAAGACCTACTGCTGCTATGAGCGCGGCGCCGCGAGCATTAGCCATAATCGGGTCCTTAACCTGACGGATTGTTCTGTTGAGGACATCTGCGTATATCTGACACCAGATATCTGATTGAGCTCCTCCACCAATGATATTGACAGGGTCCATCTTTCGTTTAATGAACTTCTCAACCAACTCAAATAACCAACGAGAATTGAACGCTACACCTTCAAATATCGCCCTTATGATATCATCTCTCTTTATTGGCAATGAGATGTTATGAAGACCTCCTCTTACCGTGTGATCCTCTACAGGAGTTCGTTCTCCATAGAGCCAGGGAGTGAAGATAAGTCCATTACTACCGGGAGGCACGGTTTCCACTATTTTATCGAATTCTTGATAGACGTCTGGATTCTCAATCTTTGACTCATCGTCTACGAAGAGTACATTATCTCGAATGAATTTGAGACATGCACCAGCAGTTTCCTGTTCATTCGCTACGAAATACCGGCCAGGTATTGCGGAGGGAAGAGAAGCCATATTATGAGTGATATCTGTCTTCTTGAATGGGACATGACACATTGCCCAACTACTAGTTCCAATGTAGATATGAGCTTCGAAATCCCTAACAGCACCAGAACCAATAATCGCTGAATGAAGATCAGGCGACCCGACGATGACCTTTGTATCTTCTCGGACTCCTAGACTCTGTGCTACTTCCTTTGTCACAGTTCCAAGTATATCAATAGATTTCTTCAGGACAGGGAGTTTGTTTCTATCAACACCCATCTTCTTAATCAGGCCATTATGGTAGTGAACGTTATTGATATCACGAATGTCCGTGACCCAATGAAGCATTATCGAATCATAGGAAGCAGCAAATTCACCAGTTAGTCGGAGATTCAGGTAATCTTTTGGCTCCAAGAATTTGAAGGTCCTCTCATAGACTTCTGGATGTTCATTCTTGATGAAGAGAATATGAGCGATTGGATCCTTACCACTCTTTGCAGGTAGTCCACCAGTGGATCTTAGCCATCGCAATATATTGAGAATTCCATAACCCTCAATATTGATGATTCCCTCATTGATCTTCTTGATGTAAGGTTCTCCGCGAGAATCCATCCAGATGACTGCATTCATCAGGTGATCTCCATTAGAGTCAACTGCGACCGTACCTGACCATTGACTTGAAACACAAATCGCAGCTATATCGTCTATCGAAACAAGTCCCTTCCCGAGAAGTCGATTTGTTGCTTTGATGAGAGCACTCCACCACTCATCAGGATCTTGCTCCGCACCTCCATCTGGAAAGAGATAGAGGGGAGTGTCTTCATACTCAAATGCTATAATGTCGCCGCACTGATCGCTGAGTGCAACTTTCATTGCAGAGGTCCCGTGATCAATTGCTAGGATGTACTTTTTCTCATTCTTCTTCTCGTTCATTTCCTAACCCATTGTTCTAAGGTGTAAAACGACCATATATACAGCGGCTAAAAGGATTTACATCTCAAGTTGCTCTACATTTCCATCTTTATCTATGGATTCAATGATTAGTGGCGATTCTCCACCTGTCATTTTGTCGAGTTTCAGGTGTTCTTGCATCAATCCAAGAAAATCAATGGGATTGACACAAGCCTCTGGAGGAAGGACACCTTTTTCAGTTATTTTTCCACGCAGCATGAGAATTGCACCAAGAGCGGCAGGGATACCAGTACCTTCACCCATGGATTGACCGATAGAGGCCATAGAAAAGTCGTATTGCCGAGGTTCTCCATCTTCAATACCCTTGATAGAGATCTTGAGACAGCCACGCTGCTCTCCAATGTTGGCTTCTTTCAAAATCCGCTCTCTCTGCTGGATTATGTATGCTATTGCAAAATCTCTTGGTACTACTTTCTGGTCTCCTACCAAGAGGGGTTCTTCACTAACTATTCCAAGCCTTGCGATGTCCTGGATCATGCTATAGTATTGAGGAGGAATGACACAGCCAAGATTAGTGACCCGCTTGCATTTGATATAATTGGGTAATGTTATAGTTTCAGGATGTGGATAAGGATAGCATTTATATTTTCCAACGCAATGGAACTCGATTTCTTCTTCGAGGGCTTTTCCACTCTCACCAAAGTATTCGACCGTTGTAAACTTCCCATCCAAGTACATTGGTATTGGAGAGGTCATGCTGTGAATTCTATGGGCAACTACTGCTGGTCCCTCAATTGGTTCACCACCATGGGCATGAAGAATATCAATAGAATCTACTTCATCAAGCATAAGATTTGCACAAAACTTAGCAAGCAGGTTTGCAACTCCTGGGGAACTCCCCATTCCAGTAAGAGCAGAAACGCCAGCTTTCTTTGCAGCACTGTCCATATCAAGAAGTAGCTTTGTTGCATCATAGTCATCACAAACATCTACATAGTTGATACCAGATTCTATCACAGCCTTTAGAACTATAGGACCAAATTTGTAGAATGGTCCACAACAATTGAGAACGATATCAGAATTCTTGATTGCTTCTTTGATTGCCGAAGGATTACTTGCATCGACTCTGAATGAGGATAAGCATTCGTCGCCAATTTGAGATACACATTCATTTGCCTTCTGGAGGTCAATATCTCCAATTATTATCTCTGAGAATTCACCTGATGAAACAAGAGTCTTTACTGCAACAGTACCAACGACTCCGCATCCGCCAAGGACTGTAATTCGTGACATGCTAATTCTATAGGTGTTCCGGATATTTAGGTATGCTGGGAGAGAGCCCATGTGTTATCAGAAGGTACCATTGAAGGAGTTGATATATGAAGAGGACGTCAAGTAATCATACAATGGATCTAAATGCGAATCAATGTATTCTTCTTTCACACGTCCTGATGAATCGAATTCTACTCCCTCGGTCTCCAAGATTTTTCTTTTCATTTCAAGACCGCCCTGGAATCCACCCAATGTCCGATCAGAGCGTATCGCTCTATGGCAAGGAATTATTATTGGGAATGGGTTACGAGCCAGAGCATTTCCTACAGCACGAAATGCAGTTGAGTTAATTTTCCGTGCTACAGAGCTATAAAATGCCGTCTTACCATATGGAATGGACCACTCCGCTTTGAGAACTTCTATCTGAAATGGATAGCACACTGACATATCAAGAACATCAAATGGAAACTTCACTGGGTTTCCATCGAAATAATCCACGAACATCTCAGGTAATGAACCAAGTAAGTCTGGAGATTGAGGTTGTGCTTCAGGGTATTGATCTTTCACAGCACGATATGCTTCTTTCAAAGTACGAGGTAGAAGGATACCTACGACTCCAGCACTGATCGCACCTTTATGGATAATACCTATGTGACCGAACGAGGTTTCAACGAGTGTGAAATACATCATCTACGCTCCAGAGTATAATGAAGAATTTATACTTCAAGTTAAGGATTCTACTCTGAGTCGCC
>CAZMBV010000023.1:0-20279 GCA_964564335.1 uncultured archaeon | reverse complement strand
GAACTGTAGAAACGCTTGTCAACACAACGCACTTACTCTTGTCCCACGAAATAATATCAAACAAGTTGCTGGTAGATACTAGGAAGAGATGTAATGATTGCAGTAAGAAAGGGAAAGACAAAGATTACAATTGACTACTCGAAGTGTGGGCCTGAAGGTGTTATGGATCCGCGAGAATGCACTAAATGTCTGAAACAGTGTGACCGACCGGTCTTTCATCTACATCATATGATTGTGGATGGTGATGACCCTTGGGATCCATCTTATTGGCAGGTGACTCCTGTCTATACTTCCCAATGCACACGGTGTATGAAATGCATTGAAGTCTGTCCAGTGGATGCAATATCTGTTAGTTGGTAATTGAAAGATCAGAATCAACCAAACGTGACCTCAAGTTCATTGATCAAAGGTTTGAAATCCTTGAGGAGAAGAATCAATGCTAGAAGCAATTTTGCAACACCCACGACCCCCGTGACTTCTAGGCCTCTAACTCGGTCATTGATGATCCTCAGTGAATCGCATGAATAACAATCTCTATCTTCTAAATTACAAGCAATCTAGAACCAACCAATTAGGCCTATATACAAATTTGTGGGAATCCAACGAGAGATTGATTTGGCTGACCAACTTGAACTCATGGTGAAATATCTGATTCATCTGCAGTTCTATTCTGAAGAAGAAGATGTCCTATTTAGTCGCGACCAAAAACAGAAACTCTCAATTCCAGGAGTTCGAGAAGTAGTTTTAGCATTTGAAAATGAATTTCAGGGGCATATTAACCTCATTCGAAAAAAACAGTTTCGCGCATTCCTTGAAGCAGTTGCTAGAAAAATTAATTTTGATATAGAACCAATACTAATCGATTTCAACCATAATGTGGGAGAACTAGGCAGTCACAACCTTACTGATGAACTCTCAGCTAATTTTCTTGTTGGACCAATTAGATCATATTTGCAATCAAGGGAATTTGAATCTTGTGTCTACGAAATAAAAAGAGAAGCCATCATCCGGTTAGGAAATGATGACGCTAAAGCACTTGTAAGTGAGAAAATCTCTGACCTCTTCTCACATAATGATTCTTCAGTTTCCATGCTCCATAGCCTTGCATTGTTAAAATTCATAACATTCCTTTATGGTCCTAAAGATACACAACTAAGAGTAGTCAAAGTCTTTGACCAGTATTGTGAAGAGCTAGCCGCGAAGCTCACCGGTCAATGAGGATTGAATGAAATCACTCTTTGCTTGACCATGAGAATCTAAATGAAGGTAGTTCTGAATTAGAAAGATATCAGGATGTAGGATATCGAATAGTTCCAATTACTAATCAAGCGGCATTTCTTCTGACACTGAAAAAGCTTTGAGGATGAATGCCATACAAATCCCAATAAAGACGAGAATTACGATGAAATTGGCCATGACGCCAGGCCCCGTATATTCGTTAAGAATGAAATACGGACCATGATTTTCCCTCCATGCTGTTAGACCAGTAAGATTGCTCACAATCTCAATAACTGTACCCATCGCAGGTAGAGACAATAATGCTCCTACTAAATATAAGACACGTACAATCCAATGATTTCGATACCATGGTTTTTTATTTGCAGTCATTTACAAGCCTCCAGGAGAAAAAATCTGATTTCGATAATGATTCGTATTTTGCATTTGTCGTCTGTCAACAGTTAAGAATACTACTATCTTAGCATATTTCAATAACGTCATTTTTTCATTTTGAAAGATATCCAAATTAAATGTCTGCATCTTCAGATTCTGAAAACGCTTTGAATATCAATCCAAGAGATATCCCCATGAAGAAGATGATTGCTAGAAAGGAGGCCATGAAAGGAGGTCCAGTAACTTCATTCAAAACAAAATAATTGACGCCCTCAGAATAAGAACTCAGACCGGTTATTTCATTAATGACTTGGATAGATAATCCAATCATTAGAATTGAAACAAATGCTCCAGAAATGTAAACTACTCTTTTGAGCCAAGTACCTTTCCACCATACACGCTTTGTCTTTGGTATTTCATTCTTTATATCAATTTTAGACTCTCGATTCCAATTACGAGAACTAGTTGTGACTCGTTTACGGATTCCAGTGGATGTTATCAATTTTGCATCGCGATAGTTATCGTAACGACTTCGGAGGATGTGTTTTGTTTGAGCCCATGATATATCATAAACCCGATTTAGTAATTTATTCATCCAATAGAGTGTGACCACAAATGAAATTCCAGCAGACCAGAAGGGCGGGTATACCATGCCTCCAGCCCAGGGAATATAGTAGAAAGTGACATTATATCCGACCATAGCAACACGAAGAGCTATCACAAAGGACAATGCAAATGTATCAGGTCCTTCAGGTCTCGAACGTGTATGTAGATAATACGATCCAGCCATCATGCAGAAAAAAGTAAAGCCAAGAACATTAGTAATTGCCCATGGAAACCAAAGTCCTGCGGCAAGTAATTCTCTAGTAATCGGATTGAATTCGATTTCAAATCCATATATAGAAGTCATCGCAACGGTGTAAACACTATCAATAATCCCAATGGGGATCAACATAAGAACGAGACCGCGGACCCACCGCTCAGTCCACCATCCGGTGAATAATTCGTTGATAGTAATAGTTGAAAGATTTTTCATCGGTTCACCTACTGCACGCACATACCTACCGATTACGAAATATAACCATTGAGCATTAAGCAAATTTCAAATCGACACATTTCTCTAGTGATTTTTAATGCCCGGGTCAGAGCAATTCGATTAACTCAGGAATCTATTCATTACTTTTCCAGAGATTGAGAGAAATAAAAAAAGAAAAGGATGACAGAGGCCGAAGCCTCTGCATCTAACAATACTTGAATACTACTTTACCAAGTCTATGTGGTTGGATAAACCTTGTAGAGGTGGTAGAAGTAAACGCCGTGCATTGGGTTATAGACTAGACCATCACCGTGCAGCCATGCTCTCCAAGTCCTAAACTCTGTGGATTGATAAACCCAGAGGTATGGGGCTTCATCTGCGAGAATGTCGTTAATCTTGTTGTAGGTTTGCATACGAGTTGTTGAGTTCGTATCCACCTTAGCTTCCAAGTATAACGTATTGACCTCGGAGTTGTTGAAAGCAATTCTCTGAGCGTATGTACCCTTATCATAACAGAATGGATAGACATAGTTGTCAGGATCTGCGTAGTCTGGTGCCCAACCTACAAAGAAGATAGGCATCTGACGGTTTCTGATGTGATCAAGGTAGTTAGACCACTCTAGTGCTTGGGTCTTGAATGTCATTTCTTTAGTCAAGCCCGCGGCTACCTGATCATCTGCGTTAGCATCAGCGGTCATGTTGCCAAGTCCGTCTGCTAGAAGTAGTGAACCTTGTTCTCTTACAGTGTTACCACTGTTGTAGTAGATTGTTAGTTCATTACCCATATCGTTCAAACTGTTAACAAAGGTCTCGTTTTCTAGAGCGAGATTCCATGCTTCAACAGCTGCTGTAAGGTTGTATTCAAACTTGTATGAGGTAGCATTGTAACCAAACATACCATATGGGATTGGTCCTTTTGCCTGTATACCAAAGCCATTGACTGCAGCGCTCATGAAAGCGTCATAGTCGAAAGCCCAGGATGCAGCCTGTCGGAAGTCCTTATTGGCGAATGGGCTGAGAATAACATCACCTGCGGTGGTGTTAAAGTTACCCATGTTAAAGCCGAAGAACATGACTGAGTAGCTCTTACCCAGAGTTGATACAACAATATTAGAATCAAGTGATTCTTCTGCAACGGGGTCCCAAATGTCGAGAGCGTTGGTAGTTGGCCAGTAACAACCATCGGTTGTTCCAGTCCTCAGGTTAAGTGACCTGCCTGTTGTGTCCTCGTTGGTTTTAACGTAGACTGTCTTGATCGCGCCAGCGTTTGTGCTGGTAGAAGTTCTCCAGTAGCCTGTATATAGATCTAGTTGGATGAACTGATCAGGGGTCCAAGTTGTGAGCATGTATGGTCCTGTACCACACATGTGGTTAGCCATATAGTTGTCATATTCACCGTATGCGACACCATAGTTGTCCCAGGTTGCGTCAGCTGCGTCAGTTGCGTGAGCAATTGCGTAGCTTGGGCTCATCATTGCACCAACCTCATAGGTCAATGCAGCAATGAATGCTGGGTATGGCTCTGTAAGAACAAATCTGACCACATAGTCATCCATAACGATGATGGAGTTTGAATCTGCTACCCAAGTGTCAAAAGCTGTTTTGAATGCTGCTGATGAAGGGCCATCGCCGAATGCGGCATCTTCAACTGCGACACCACCCTTGAGTGGCTCTGCAAGCATCCAGACTGGACCGTCAGGGTAGAAGATCTTCATAGCACGTTCAATGTTCCATTTAACACAGCTAGCGTTGAATGGAGTACCATCTTGGAATGTGATATCTTCTCGTAGAGTTATAGTATAGTTTTTGCCATCACCGGACATTACTGGGTCTGATGCAGCCAGTAGTGGTACCGATGGGGCGGTTACAGCGCTATCCCACGGATATGTGTATAGCGTTTCATACACGTTGTATGCCATCCACGATCCGAATGTTTCGTAATCGACGTGGGGGTCTAAATAGTCAGGATTACCAATGGTCTCCCAGATTAGAGTATCCTCTGGGGGCCTTGTGGGTTGCGATATAAATACAAATGCAACTCCTGCACCCGCGACGACGACAACGATAACAACGATCGCTAATAATTGATTTCTTTCCACTTAGCTTCCTCCTATAGGAATAGGAATTTTTTTCCTCATTCAGTTGCGACTGAAGTGTTGGATGGGATTGGATATAAAGCAGGGGCTAATAGCGATTATGCATATTAAAGTCCCTACCTGTTAGCACCTTTTTGTGCCACAACAGCTAATATACATTGTGGCTATTGAAGGCCCTTGTGTACCTTCGCACATAATCAAATAATTGTTTGAGTAAACAAGAGAATGGTGTGATATCGAATCTATTAAGAAGACCGTGGAAGAAGAGGATTATGAGCAGAAGAGATGCACAGGGTAGTGGGGTAAGGAAGTTGAGTGATTGAGTTTGATGTTGTCGTTAAAAAACTCAGCCTGTCTGTATCCTCTGCTCAAACTAAATGTTACTAAACTGAAATTAGAATGCTAGTAACACTCACTATATATTCAATTCATCAAGACGAGTGAAGAACTCACGGGTCAAGAATGACCTGTAGGCAAATCCCCCCCATCCAGAGGCGACCATTAACTTATCAACATCGCCAAGTAAGTCTTCACGACTCATCACCTTGACATCGAAGATCTCATAGGTATCAATAGGTTTCATAATCCCGCCGACTGGTTCAACAAGAAAAACGAGAGATCGCCAAGGGATGATTTCAGTCGGACATACAACATCAAGGTGCATATCCAGTACGAATCTCAACAATCTAATTTCCAGACCAGTTTCCTCGTACATTTCGCGGTGAGCCGCTACCTCAAGAGATTCACCAGCTTTAGCGCCTCCAGACGGAGCTCGATAGATTCCTGAATTCGCATACTGGTGCTTCTGAATCACTACGTATTCATTAGCTTCTTGACGAATGAAACAGGTAACGTCATGAAGACGTCCTTTTGCCCGAGTCTGCTTGACCAATTGACATTCAAAATCAAGAAAATTAGCCGAGTAACTTCGCGTGATAGGTTTACCAAATCGTTCAATCAAGCTCTGCACTTCTTCATCGTTGATGTCATTCAGTTTACTCGCCACTCTAGAAGATGGTGTAATATCCAAAAAGGTTGTGGGACGACAACCTTTTACGAAAATGATTACAATATGTATTGCACATTATATACGGAGAGAGCATAATGGAGAGGAAACTGGGTGACATTCTAATTCGCACTTATTTAGGAGATATCACTGACCTTGCTGTCGATGCCATTGCAAATGCAGCGAACTCAGATTTATGGATGGGATCAGGTGTTGCGGGAGCAATCAAGGCAAAAGGAGGAGTTGAAATCGAGGAGGAAGCCATTTCTCTTGGACCCATCAGACCTGGTGAAGCAGTCATGACAACCGGAGGGAATCTACCAGCTAAATACGTTCTACATTGTGCAGGAATGCCTCCAGGTGGAAGAGCTACTCAATGGAAAGTTATTGCATCAGTACAGAATGCCCTAAATATTGCATCTCAACACAACTTGAAATCCGTGGCATTCCCTGCGATTGGAGCGGGAGTGGGAGGTCTCTCAGAGTATGATTCTGCCAAGGCGATAATAACTGGAATCTGTCAGTACGCCCGTTCGTCTCATTCAGTAAAGAAAATAACGCTTGTTGGTTTCAACAAGTATGTCTGCGAATGTTTTAGCAAAGCATTCGATGAAAGAGAGGAGTAGCTAATTTGGAACATCATTCAGTTGGTGGCATAGGGGTCTCAGTCACTCTAGGACGTTTTGATGATTCAGAATTAGATCTTGTCGTAAAGTCTCAAGACATTCCGTTAAGCACAAATCCAACTGGAATTATTGGTGGTTTCACAATCAAGGAAGCTAGTAGTGCTAACAACGTGATACATTGGCCAACAATTTCCATCCTGAATCCAAATAGAAGAGAAGCAATATACGAGGCGACAAGTAATGCATTAGAATCTGCAGATAAGATACAAGCAGAGCAGATTGGATTTTTTACAATGGGGCTTGAGGTGGCAAGAATCCCCAGTTGGGAAATTGCAGAAGAAATTATCAAAGCAATCAATAATCATTCAAAGAAAGAATCACTTCTGAATAGAATCATATTGGTGGCGAGCTCACCAACACAGGTGAGCTCATTCCAGTATGCTATCAATAACGTCTCTATCATATCTCAAAAATAAACATGATTTGAGAAATTATATCTTCAATCTTTTTCGAGCTGCATCCGCAGATTGAACCAATGGATCCCAAGTATCACAAATAGCTGGGGCATAGCAATTCTCAAAATCGAAAAGATCCTTTGCATCAATATTATGTTGGATTCCTAGGGTTACGACATTGATACGCATTGCGGCATCCTCTAATCCAACTAATTGACCACCAACGAGTTTTCCAGTTTCCTTATTGAAGAATGTTTTAACTTTGAGATCTTTTCCCCCGGTGTAGTAATGAGGCTTCGTACTACCCTTTATCGAACCTTTAACAACAGGTATTTCATAACGTTTGGTGAGATCTTCGGTTAAACCAGTACTCGCAATCTCAAGACCAAAAAGCTTTGTTACCTTGGCACCAACACAACCTAGGAAGCGAGCATCACCACCAGCGGCATTGATACCTGCAACACGAGCCTGACGAACTGCGAGAGTTCCAAGTCCTCCTGCACATTGCCTTCCTGTTATGAATTCTGTACTCTCCGCACAATCACCAACTGCATAGACATTTGGTAGAGTGGTCAGCATTTTATCATTGGTTACAATACCGCGGGTCTTTCCAATCTCAGCACCTATTTTCTCTGCGAGATTCGTGATAGGACGAGCACCTGTTGCAACAACTACAAAATCAGCAGGAATCTCAATTTCCTCATTCGTGCCTCGGTCTTTCACAACAACACCCTTGGCCGAATCAGTGCCAGTTAGTTCCTGTGCAGCTGTGTTATTGAGAATTTTAAGACCATGATTTCGACAGTGTTCTTCGACAATCTCAGCCATATCAGAATCTACCATTGCTAGCAGAATATGGGGGAGGAATTCCACAACTGTGACATCAAGACCGCGTTCATGGAATGCTTCAGCTGTTTCCATACCAATAAGGCCACCACCAATAATTACAACTGTCTTTGCCTTATCAGCTTCTGCAGCAAGATCTTTGGCATCGTCTAGCGTACGCAATCCATAGACTCTCTTCTTATCGAGCCCCTTGATGGGAGGATCTGCATTTTCCGATCCAGTAGCAAAGATGAGTGCATCATATTTTTGAGTCCCCTCACCAGCGGGTCCCTCATATGTAAGCACTCTGGATTTGTGATCAATGTTAGTAACTGTCACACCTAATTTTACATCAATGTTAAGACCACTCCAACTGTCGGCAGGCATTAGTACGAGGTCATCAAATTCCTTTACCTTTCCTGAGATGGTATAAGGTAATCCACATCTAGAGTACTGAGAGTATTTCTCGGTATTGTAAAGAGAGATCTCAACTTTCCGATTAAATTTTCTAGCTTGCATTGCAGCTGTTGCTCCAGCAGCACCGCAACCAATTATAGCAATATGCTCGACCATTATGGGATTCACCAAAATATTCTGAATTTTTGTTAATTCTGCCCATTCAAACCATATCTTGAATGTTTGGTATTGATGAAAATCAATACAGAAGAAATTTTTCAGAACTAATAAAAGGTTAGAAGATGGACGGTTTGATTGCTGTTGATGCATAGGAGTTACTTACGTGGATGCAAAGAATCAGCTATGTATCAATAAGAGGAGAGAGTTAGCTATTGTCACCATCTACACCTACTATTAGAAAGCCAAGTCCATTCAGACCCGAATCATCACCAATGAAAGGTGATGCGAAGGATTTGTTACGTATCATTACGATTTCGATTGCGCTGCTCATCTTACTGATTCCAATTTCCATGAGTGGAGAGCCAACCTATTCAATCGTAAATGAACCAGTGTTGGAAACACATGCCAATCCAGCACAAGGGGGGAATCTTATTCATTTTAGTCTTCCAGAGGATTTCATGAAAATTGCCGCAGGTTCATTGTTGGGTTACAATGGATTTGCATATGTTAGTGACCTTGCTGACAAAGCATACTTTGTCGATCTTATTCAGGATGTCTATCTTGAGAGAGATATACCTTCAGGTGATGCAGTAAACTCGCAGCTTCTAACTGTGGATTACGATAATGATGGTCATGATGAATTTGTCCTACCTAATGACGTAGGTGGAGTCGATTACGTAGTTATTGTTGATTTCAATGATGATGAAACTCTGGTCGTTCAAATACCAGGGGATATACCAATCCCCGCATTCAGAGGTGTTGGCGACTTTAATGGGGATTTCAATAAGGATCTCTTGATTTGTGATAATGGATATCACAGATACTACACAATTGACCTTTACAATAATGCAACAATTGGTAGTTTCAACACGGATTGGGGGGTTTTTGCTGCAATAGGTCGATTTGAAAGTTCTACTCATGATTCTATTGCTGTAATCACCCGGTATTACTATTCGTTCCCGTCGTATTATAATCACAGGAATATCACGATTGTTGATGGAGATGGAACATGGCTAAGAGATACAATGCTTCCATTTTCAGTTTCTGATATTACGGCTTTTGAATATCTAGCTGGAGTTGATGATTTAGCCATAATTGACTCTAGTGGATATGTTTCAGTATATTTAGGAAACACACTCGGTCAACTATACAGACAACCTGTTGTCACCACTACAATATCTGCCATCTATATTGACACGGGACAATTCAACGCAGATGGGCAAGAGGATATTGTCCTTCAGGATAGAAATTCTGAGAAAGCCTTCCTTGTAAATGGAGCAACCGGATCAGTAATTTCTGAAATCGACGAGGTGTTTGTTGGCATTTCTAGAAAACTCGACGTGGGTTATCTAGACCAAGACTCCTACACAGATCTAGCAGTAGCCCACACTTCTGGGGGTCTTGCCTTGATACGTGGAGTTGATGGGGTTATGGCGCACATAGAGAACCTCATTGATTTGAGAGACTATGGAACCACACAAATTCTTACCTTTGATGCGAATTCCAATGGAAGAGATGATACATTTTGCCGAATTGCGAGCGATGTATATCTTCTGATTTCAGATGTAACTCCACCGGGAACCGTAGTGAGACCTATTGCACCCATCCATCCTAGTGTATTGGATGACTATGTAAAGGTAGAAGTTGAATTAAATGAGTCTTCAACAATGGATACTGCAGATATCTTTGTGAGGAAGAATGGGACGACAACTTGGACTCAACCCCAAGATGAAATGTTCTCATCGCACGACGGAGGTTTTTACTATGCATTCATCGGTAATCTGGAGCAAGGTACATATGAATACTATATGGAATTTACAGATGCGTATCTCAATATTGGCTCAGCCGGAACTGACACCAATCCACTCACATTCGATGTAACAGGAGATTATGTATGGTATGAAGACAAGAGCGAGAACACATTTTATCGTCACGGAGGTCACTACGGTGATGTTGGGAATGAATCTGATGGAAGCAAGGTCATTTACACAGTAGAAAATATAGCGACTACAAATAATCTACTCATATCAAAATACTCTGCTGATGGGGTGGTTCTCGATTCATTTGTATTAGTCCTTTCAAAAGTTACAGAGTACGCCCTCTATACAGCAATGCTAGATGGTGATAATGTAACAGACATTATCGTATTTGATTACTACTACTCAGGTGGACCTATTCCCGGATACCATGTATACCACGGATCGGATTTATCGTTAATGGGACAAGGAGTAGCTCCAGCATTTAAGAGCTTCAACTTTATAGGTGTATTCAATGATGATAACGATAATAGAGAAGAACTCTATATTATAGCGGACAGTCAAGATACCGTAATAAAAATGGAGTCAGATTTGACTTGGACATCTCAAGCCTTGGAAGATCCCGGAATTCTAGGTTACAGAGGATTTTCTGTGGTTGATAGTGGTTCAGGAGCGTACATAGCTATTTTGAGAGGAAATACTCGAATAGATTTGCATAGTGCAGACGATCTCTTATTTTCACACTCTCTTGACGTTGAGCTATCTGCTTTCTCGAGTCAAGAAGTTATTGGAATCGAGCCATATTACAATTCAACAAGAGGAGCAGAACAAATGGTTGTTGCGTATAACTACTGGAATGGTACGAATCCCACTGCCCGATTTTACATATTCGATGATACGACCGCAAATGTAAACAATACACCTGAATACACAATACCAGGAAGGGACGTTGTTACCCTCTTCCCGATTGATGCATCAGGAGATGCTACAGACGAACTTTTCGTTTTGCTTTCCAATGGAGAATCGCTAGCGGCATCAATGACATCATCAATAAATCCCATCTGGATTACACCAATCACTGGAGCAACGCCACTAAGTCTATTGACGAGTGATTTTGACGGGGATATGAGGAATGAATTGCTAGTATTCACAGACCAAGATGAACGCCTAACTGTATTATCTATGACAGGCGAAATTGAAAGGACTATTCAAGTTGGTGAAGTTCACTACCCATTCGAAGTTGGCAATATAGATCTTGGTCCGGGCACAGAGATAGGAGCTTTTCCGATTACAACACCAACAACCACAGCTATAGGAATTATTCGAGATTTGGATCGGTACTATGACCTTTCTGTCCTCGCAGAATATGCACTAGCTGACATTGTTCAAGGAGATTCTTTCGATGTGAATGTGACTGTGTTGAATGTCTACGGTGAAACCATATCTGATGCGACAGTTTATATGAGTGCTCATTTCTTGTCACCAGAAGGGCCCGCATCGAATACTTTTGGATTCTATTTTGATTGGCCAGCGAACAAATACAGGGCATCTACTGATGCTACATGGTCAATCGGGATTGCAAATCTTAGTATCTTCATCGAGCATGATTTCTATCATACATTTGCAAAACTCTACATTGATGCGATAACGGTCAGAAGTGATTTGCATATCTCTGTGCAAATCCCAGATTTGGTCAATCAGGGAGATAGCATGATAGTAGAGGTACTTGTTCAAGATAACTTGGGGAGTCCAATCAGAGGCGCTTCAGTATCTGTATCGGTTGAGGGTGCACCTCAGACTGCAACGCAATCTGGGCCGTATTATGTGGTTGTGATTCCAGAAATAGATCTTGAAGCTGGAAATCACAATGTATCAGCAGTAGCAACCCATACTTATGGCACGGGAGTAGGTGTAGATGAAGAAACCTTCACAGCTCAGATAATAACTACAGACTTACTTGTAGATACAGACTTCCCAGCAGTGATCAATCAGGATGATCCTGTATCAGCATGGTTCAATATTACAGACCCCTATGGCAACCCAATTACTGATGCAATGGTATCGCTCCGAAGTGGACCCGAGGGCTTCCCTCTAATAGAGAGCACAATAGTTCCTGGAAGCTATAGATTTAATCACAATGTTACTCTCGGTTTAGGAAATCACACATTTGATTTGCAAGTTAACAAGGATTTTCTATTTGGTCCAGCTGCTGCGCAAGTTCAATTTGATGTCCTTGGAGACCTTAAACCCAACGTTTTCTATGAAACTAGAGTTGAAGGCGGATCTATGTTCAACATCCATGTATTTGTTAGAGACCAGTATGGTCCGATTTTCACAGGCACAAGTGTTTCGATCATTATCAATGGTACAGTCTACATGCAAGCCCACACGGATGGTAATCCAGACTACAATTTCCTAGTCCCAGCAGATTTCCTCATGGGACTCAATAACTTCACTGCGAATGTTTCTGCCACCTATGCAAACCTTTGGTCAGATGAATTCCATATTAGAGCTTACTCGGATGCCGAAAGCTCTGTAACAATATTTCCCGAAAGTGATTGGGTCGTTCTTCAGGGACAACGGACAGAGGTCAAGGTACTCCTTGATGATTGGTTAGGTAGACCAGTATCGGGTGCATCAATTACAATCTATGTAAGAGCTCTCTCGTACAACCTTCATTCAATGGGGCCCGGTGTGTATGCAGCAAATATAACCACTATAGGTTGGGCACCAGGAGAATATCGATACACAGTATCCGTAAATCATGAAGACATTGAAACTGGAGTTCCAATTCAGGGAAACATCACGATACTGGGTTCTCTGACGCTCAAGATTAGCTACAATCCTACAACTCCAACCCAAGGTGAATCCCTATGGATTTCTATCTTGGCGTTTGATGCTTATGGTAATCCAGTTCCAGATCTTGAGATAGCTGTAAATGGATTAAATATGCCAATGATGATTGCTGAAGCATCAGAACATGTGGGTGAATACATTATCTTCATCGAATACCTACCACTAGAGGAAGAATATGGATTGAAGAATATCAGCATACAAGTCGCTGGTGAGTTCGTTGTACCCAAAGAAATGTCTGATTCCTTCACGTTAGCCGTTGCAGTTCCGAGCTTTGGACAATTAAATGTGGAAACAGTCACCTCGTTTACAGGACTTTCCTTTATCATAAGCTTGTTAGGAATGTTTGTTTACTTCAAGTTGGCGCCCACACTTCGAAGAACAGGTTCAAGCAAGGATGAAATGAAGAAATCCGTGAAGCGAATGGACAGGCTCTATCTCTTGATAGTTTTAGTCAGTGCTGCGGGTTTAGTAGGATCATTCGGATTATATTCAGGAGGTGAATATGGAGGAGCACTGATTCTTACAGTCGTGCTACTCGGTAGCTCAGTTCTACTCTATGGGCTCTGGCTTTATCGTGATGCCATATCTGCAGTGATGGTGACAGGCAAGCTGAACAGAAAGAGGATGATAGCAGGTCTCTGGCATCTGATTTTTGTTCCTCTTGTGATTGTACTAATCCTAACCTATGGGACTGAAATCCAATGGTTCAAGGCATACATGATTGATAATACCTTCGTCATTGGTGACCTCCATATACCAGTTATCATGACTACAATATTCACAGCATACCTTTCGTCAATACTTGTTGTTGTTGTGAATTTGTATCGTGAAGTCAGTAATGGTCTCAAGAAGCTCAAGAAGATGGAAGATGCACACACTCCTGAAAGCGTCATGGAGGATGAGCGAGATACTATGATGAATAGATACAGCTCATCGATCAGAATCAAGTTCCTGATGTTCTTGGTAGTTGTGGGTGCTGCAGCAGTTACTACTATGGACTTTCTTCAGAGTTACGATATTGGAGTGATAGTTCTGATGCCAGTAGCATTCTTGGTTGTGATACCATTCATCTCATCAAAGATTGTTAAGGTCTTCAATCAAGCAACAAGCATCAGAATCAGAAAGAGTGATTCAATTATTGATTCAACATCATATGATGATGCAACTGAAGATCTGGATACTGGGGACGAAATAGAATCGAGTGAGGATTAAAAAAAATGGGGGGCAGAAAGTCAGCTGCCCCTTTTCTAAATTCAAGAGAAACTATTCTTCGGTTTCATTATCTTCGAAAGAGTCATCTTCAGGTTCATCAGACATATCTTCAATTTCTGTTTCATCTGAAATGGTATGATCCTGTGATTCCTCTTCCAATTCCTCCTGAACTTCTGTAGTTCCTTCTTCTACATCATACTCAGGAGTGACCTCCTCAACTATGGGTTCTTCAGCAGATGGTTGAATTGGATCTCCGCTCTTAGCTTCATCTGCTGCTGCTTCAGATGCAGCTTCTTCTTCAGTAGGCATCCATTTCTTCCCATCATCCATATCAGTCTGGAATTTCTGAACCTGTGTCTTTCGGCTGACATAGAGAGCGATAATCACAGCAAGCGACATTGCGGCACCAACGAGTGTAATTGTTGTTTGCAATGTACTAGCACTGTCTCCGAGTAATTGTTGCCAAGTGACCACAAGGAAGGCAAGACCAGCGATATTCATCACAAAGCTTCGTAATGGTGTTCCCACTTTAACAATTTCAGTCACGCCTGTATCAACCATTGCCGCAGCAATTACTCCTGCATTGTAGTCTGTTGATTTAGTCTTCTTTGCGAGGGTCCGAATATCAGTGGATTTCTTCTTGCCCATGACCTTTAGAGCTGTGGGAACTTTTTCGGATAACAGATCCGCATAATGAGCTCGTGCATCGTCCTGAGTGAAATTGCATTTCTTACACATATCGAGTTTTTTGTTCCAATCTCTTTTACATTTCGGACACTTATCAACTGGCCACGCGTCAGGAGCGACTTCTCGCAATCTCTGACGAACTAAATATTCGCTAACACCACTATCTTCTCTACTTTCGTCATCCTTCTTCTTCTTGCCCATCTTTGTCATTCCAGCAAGCATGGAGAATAGTAATGGCAAAGCACCTATTACTGTAAGATTTGGTAAAGACTTCAGTTCAGAGGCTTTCTTGTGAATACCACGCAACTTGTATGCAGTCTTGAGACCGTCAAAAAGCGCCATGAATCCATTTCCAAGTCCATAAACTGCACCAAAGGTTGCAGCTATAGCAGAAATACCCGTAACTGACGTGAATATATCTGTAGGGGCAGCAGGGATACTAAAGTAAAATGTATTCTTGACCACATGCTCGGTTGCAGTGTCCCCTTCAATGTAATATCTGAAATCTAATGATGCTTCAAAAATTCCTGTGGTGATCTTGATTGGGCCATATGAAAGAATAGTTGAGAGATCAATCATAGCATCAACAGGGGGAATAGTAACATTATGGTCGACCCAAATCCAAGTCGAATTAGTCACAGGATCCACGATTTGAATCGGGAGTAGTGCAATCCCTTGATAGTAAAATGTGATAGTTCCGGTCATATTCAAGTTCTGAGTCAATGTATCATTTACTTCAATCTGAAGGAATAAATCCATCGGACCTTCCATGTTTATTAAAATTGGATTTGTGTCATCAGAGAACTTTACGTTCTGCCCATCTAGACCAGCATAAACAAACAAGGTCTTGTCATTAACAAAATCAGTTGGAAAAACTGGTGTCTGTGCAGTGGTAGTTGTAGAGATTCCTCCAACAAATAATACCATAAACAAAGTCATGAATCCGAAGAATAGCATTTTTGAGGGTGAGTGACGCATTACCTAATCTCAACTCCATTTTGACTGAAGGATGTTTTGTGTGCTAATCTTAACTGTTAAGGGTTTTGGGGATTTAGGTAGAACCAGTTTGTGGTGCAGGTTCTTTAATACCTCGAACCATATTAGCGACCTTTCGAGCAATAGATGCAAATCCTTCACTCTTTTTCAGTACACCCTTAGCGCCAACCTCGACAGCCTGCTGCAGTGAGTCAGCATCGAAATATGCTGTAAGAAGATGGATATTACTTACTCCCAATTCAGTAAGTGCCCGAGTACACTCAAGACCGTTCATCTCAGGCATTTTCATATCCATAAGGACAAAATCGGGAGGATGTCCCTGACCTATGCATATGTTTGCTTTTTCTACAGCTTCATCTCCATTAGTTGCTGTAATGATTTCATAATCATCAAGGAATTTCCTGAGGTAAGAATCCATGACCTCATGAATTGCTGGTTCGTCATCCACAATTAGGATTCGCAGAGTCACTGAATATTCCCCACAATTGACTGGTTAATCAGTATTGGTAGAACCACCTTATCAATCGTGTGATATTCACGAATATATTTATTGCAGTTTCAATCAGTATCAAGAAATGGGTGAATATGATGGTCTTTGAAAGAATGCCCTTAGAAATTTGGTTCGATGAGTATCAATTCGAGGTTGAGTATGATATTGGCGAGAGTGGAATGAAATTTCTTAAAGTGAAAGATCTTGGTATCGATCTTAATGAGATTGAACTACGCTATGGTTATCACCTAGGTCATCCTGACTTGAGGAAAGATATCGCGAAACAATATCAAGGCATGACTATGAACAACGTTGCTGTCACTACAGGTGCAAGTGAGGGTAACTTTGCTGTTATTGGGCATTTAGTTGGTTCCAAAGACCACTTGATAATTGAGCATCCAACATATCCATCACTCTATCAAATTCCGAGGTCTCTTGAGAGGGACCATTCATTATTCAAATTAACTTGGAAAAATCAATTTAGACCAGATATGAACGAGTTACGCAAATTGGTCAAGAAGAATACCAAACTCATTACTCTTACTCACCCCAATAATCCAACAGGATCAGCAATTACACTTGATGAGTTGAAAGAAGCTATTGAGATAGCAGAAGCAGCTGATGCATATCTTATGGTCGATGAAACCTATAGAGATATGATGTTCGACAAACCGCCCCCGCTTGCTGCAACACTTAGTCCGAATGCAATCAGTCTAACAAGTATGTCAAAGACATGGGGACTCCCTGGAATTCGGATTGGTTGGGTCGTGGCAGACACTCCCATTATTGAAGCAGTTCGAGCTGTTCGCGAGCAAGTAACTATTTGCAACTCTTCGCTTGGAGAAGCAATAGCCAAGAGAGTACTTGAGAAGAAGGGCAATCTACTTGATGGATTGCGAAAATCAATGTTCTCAAACTACGCTATTGTGAGGGATTGGATGGAAAGCCAATCGTGGTTAGAGTGGATAGAACCAAAGAGTGGAGTAGTTTGTGCTCCAAGATTAAAGAACGGTGAAAGTACCGATGAACTCTGTCACCTTCTCGTGACGAAATATCGAACTTTCACAGTTCCTGGATCAAGAATGGAGCTAGATGGTCACTTCCGATTGGGCTTTGGTGGAGAAAAAGAAGAACTAACGAAAGGGTTGGACCAACTTACCTTAGCATTGAAAGAAATCTATGGGTGAAATTTGTAGGTATTCTTTAGGATAGAAACGTACTCATCACTGGACATGAGGTTTCTATCTTGATGAAAGAGAATACTTCAGCTACTTCGGATGCTTGGACTCCTATAGCTAAATTCACACGAGAAACAGGTATGGTAAATGTTCGTTTCAATCTCATTAAAAAGGGAGAAATTCGCACCGTAACTCAACGTAGTGTCGGGAGAAGACATCAGATTTCTGATTGTATCGTGGGTGATTCAACAGGAATTGTAAATCTAACTTTATGGAATGGAGACATAGATACTATAGAACAAGGTCACACGTACGAACTACGAAATGGTTTCCTTAATTTGTATGATGAATGTATGATATTGTCAAAGGGAAAGGGAGGTACATTAGTAGAATCGGGTGTTCAGATAACTACTGTAAATGGTCAAATCGATATGAGCAGACCATTTATGGGAAAACCAAAACGACGTAAGAAACAGAGGTCTCCAACAGGCCGGAAACTTAGTGGTGCTGTGGGTCGAGAAACGAAGGGATTTTGCTCACGGAAGTCCTTTTGAGGTTGAAAACTTATGACACAAACCCTAGAGTGTCATGATAATGAGAATTAGAATTCAAGATCAGGAAATTCCATTTCCTCTCACTACCCTAAGAGGTAGACTACTACTATGCGGACTCTCTGATATCGCTTCTGCTCAAATCCTCTCAGATTTGAAAGAAAGGCATCCAATTACAGAGGACAATCTGTTCACATTTGTAAGTGATGTACTGGAAATTGAGCCACCTAAAATTCTTAGAAACTTTGAAACACTCAACACGTATGAAAAGTTACGAGGAACCTCAGAAAAAATACCACCATTGATACTTACCCTTGAAGGTGCATCTGCCACCGGGAAATCCATGCTTGCCATGGACTTTGTACATTACATGACTTCTACTCGTTTCATCAGTACTGACACAATTCGACAGGTACTCAGAAGCATCTACACAAGAGAAGATTACCCCGAATTATTCTGTCATACCTATCAAGCACACACTCGCCAACAAGTTGGTGATTCGAGTTTGGATCCTGTCATACGAGGGTACCTTGCACAATGTGAATTGATAGTTCCATCTGTGATTGAGATCGTCAAACGTGTATATTCGGAGGGAGCCTCTTCAATCGTTGAGGGAGTACATCTTGAACCGGGTTCTATCAATCATATCGGAATAGGGAGTCTTGAAGTACTAATCAACCCAAATGAAGGTATTCACAGATCTATGTTTATGACAAAGCATGCCGCAGGAAAACTAAGAACGGTTTCAAAGGATGTATCAGTGCGAGAAGATGAGTTTCTGTTGACCAGAAAAATACAGGAATATATGATTACTAAGGCAAAGAATGCCAAGGTGCCAATAATCGACCTTCATACCTATGAAACTGCAAGAGCTAAGATTTCCAACTTAGTTTTAAACAAGGTTGAAGAAATCATTGATGAGTACACTTAGAGGAGAGTATCAGGTTGTCTTGGAAAATTGATTCCCTTGAAAGGCTATTCAAACCAAAGTCAATTGCGGTCATAGGAGCTTCTGACAAATCTGAGAAACTTGGAGCACTTTCACTTCTTTCGCTCCAAACCTACACAGGTGAAGTATATCCAGTAAATCCTCGACTGAAATCGATTGGCAAGTCCAGATGCTATTCCAGAGTACAGGATATTGATGCAGAGGTGGATATGGTGATGATTGCTGTTGGACCTCAACATGTCATACCAGCAGTATCTGATTGTGTTAAAGCCAATGTAGGTGGAGCAATCATCTTCTCCGCTGGATTCAAAGAGATTGGAGGAATTGGTACCGAGCATCAACAGAAACTTCGAGAGATTGTTGATGATAGTCATATTGCAGTAATTGGACCTAATTGCTTAGGAGCTGGAAATCCAAATATCGGGATGAATGCAACATTCTTTCCTCATCCAGTACAGATGAAAAGTGGGTCCGTTGCAATGATTAGCCAAAGTGGCGGAGTAACAGGACTGATGCTGTATCGTGCAAGTGACAGAGGATTGGGCGTTTCTAAATTCGCGAGCGTGGGGAATAGGGTCAATATTGACTTTCATGATATGGTACGATACTTACGCCAAGATGAAGAAACCAGAGTGATATGTCTTTTCATCGAAGGAACTGAATATGGAAGAGAAATGATAGATGAAATAAAGAAGACTTCACCAAAGAAACAGGTGATTGTTTTCAAGGTGGGTAAGACACCAGCATCTCGAGATGCGGCATTTAGTCATACAGGAAGTCTTGCGGGAAATTCTGCACTTTATAGCGGTGCAATCAAACAGGCAGGAGCAATAGAGGTTTCAGGAGTATCGGAGATGATTGATACAGCACACCTTCTCTCAGTCTGTCCATACCGTCCAAAGGGAAACAGAGTTGCAATTGTAACTCATACTTTGGGTATTGCCCTAATTGCTGCGCAAACTCTTGAGTTAAATGGTGCCGTTCTTCCTTCTCCCTCACGAGAAACAGCCAAGTCGATTCAAGCCCTGCTCAATATGCCTGTGGAGATTCCTATTAAGAATCCAGTAGATCTATTAGCTCAGGGATGGGCACAACCGAAGATATTTGCTGACGCATTTAGAAGGATTCTGAATGAGGACTATTATGATTCAGTCATGATTGTATTTGCTCCGAATTATCAGGAAGGGATAGGTGGAGGTATTCCTATCGAGAAGATAGTGGAAGCTTCGAAGGAGGTCTCTAAACCAATTGTGAGTATTCTATCATCACCTGATAGTAATAAACCACCAGGATATGAAATACTCGAAAACGCCGGAATTCCGTTCTTTTCTAGCCCTCAGAGAGGGGCAAAAGCTCTAGCAAATATGATTGG
>CAZMBV010000022.1:0-20280 GCA_964564335.1 uncultured archaeon | reverse complement strand
ATTTAGGTAGGATGTATCCTCTGTGCGCAAGTTCCTCAAAAAAGGCAGTTGGAGCAGTGATTATTATTTCGGACATCAAGAGATCTCCAGTCATCTCATCGACAGGACGCAACTGTCCACCAAAGAAGTAAGCTAAAGCAGTGATTAGAGCTGTTGCTGCAACGCCTGCAATTCCTCCAATCATAATGCGGCGAACTGTGTTTTCATCAAACTCAACACCCAACTTTTCTAATGTTGTACCATCCCATGAAGCAAATATTTCAATAACAATAAACATGAGTATGAATGTCGCGAAGAAAGTAAGTGTTCCCACAAGCCCCCTCATGTCGCCATAGAAGAAATTAGGTAGGATAAACGACATTTCCACTACAAGTAGCATCAATGCCATGAATAGAATGAGTTTCAACATACTGAGTTCTTTTTCTTCGTTCATATGAGACACCTGTAATTTTTTGCAATTATTCGTGCCTAAAACTCATGTGGTTTTTAATGATAGAGGTTCATCCGAGATTATTGTATATGTAGTGAGAAGGGATATAAGCAGGCACCTGTATTCGACAATTCAAGGTCGAATAAGAGCTGGTTCCTTACCCAGCTACTTGATGGATTGCCACGTAAAATCCATGGAGGAGTAGTATTGTCCAAAACCAGGAAATTGTTGCTGGAATATGATACAGAAGAAGTTGGACGCCTGGCTAGAAATCAGTCTAGTGAGAAGAAGGCTTTGATTAAAGCATTCACTGATTCATCAGATGTAGTGCGAGAAAGAGCACTCATCGCCGCAATAGATGTTGCAGATCCTAATATCGTCACAGAGATTGTTAAGGTACTAGATGATGATACTACTGATGTAAGAATAGCCGCTGCTCAAGCACTGACATATTATCGTCAACCAAGGACTATTCCCGATTTGATACGTGGTTTGAAGGATGCAAGCCCATGGGTCAGGTCTCATTGTGCAGCAGGACTGGCAAAATTACTAAGCGGACCTATTTGGGCTCGAATAACTGAAGAGTCTATCGACAAAATGCTAGATGATTTTCCAGATATGGAAGAAGTAGAGATTAACAAGTTCCTATCATCAATTGAGATGAATCCAGACGCTATAAACAGATTCATGGAATGGCGGAAAAAGAAATTTGATATTGAGATTGACGTTACTTCCTTAGTCGAAGAACTTGAAGGAACACCGATCCTTCTTAGTGGTGAAGCTCGTGATCGCTCAGAAGTTGCAGAATCAACAAGTATTGGTGGTCTCTCTGAGGACGTCGAAACAATCCTAAGTGAGCTTCCTGATGAAATCCTTGCAACCCTTCCACCAGAGGATCTGAAACGTCTTACACCACAATCAGCAAGAGAACTTGTTCAGAAATTGAAAGTTTCTCTTCCATCGAAAGAAAAGAAGAAGAAGAAGAAGAAAGCTGTCAAGGTTCGAAAGGTAACCAAGGTCAAGAAGAAGACTGAAGGGCCAACAACAAAATCCCTCATCAAGCAACTCCCTCCAGAAGTAAGAGAATCAGTATCAGATGAAACTCTTGCTAGTCTAAGTATAGAAGAATTGCAAGCACTTCTTGCTTCATCTGCTCCAGAAACGGAAGAACCGAAAGAGGCGGATTTAGCTGAATCAGTCATTGAATATGAAGATGCAAGAATGACGGACTTTGTCGAGAAATATGGAGAAGAGAAAGCTAACATTCTCATCACAATTCCCGAAGCGATGCTTGAAGGCATCCCTGAGGAACAAATCAAGGATATGGACATGGAAACCTTAGAGGGTCTCAAGCAAGCACTGGAACCCAGATAGAAGCAGACTACTCAGACCCACGGATAACAACTGCAAATTCCCCTGCCAGCTTACCATACCATTCTAGTAGGTCTCGAATATTATCAACATGACGATAACTTCCATTTCCGTAATGTGCGATTGCTAGCATCAATTCTTCATCGATTTCGCTTCGTTCACCGAGACCTATGCTGTATATCACCAGTCTTGAACGGTCCGGAAAACGCTCTTTGAGTATTTTTAGTGGGGGAGGCCCCGAAGTTGTCATCCCATCTGTAAGCATAATAAGCATTGTAGGTTTTTCAGGGTCTCCAAATTCTTCCATTATGTCACTTGCTCTGGCAAGAGCAGAGCCCATATCAGTTAAAGTACCACCTTCCTCAACCTTGTCAACTACATGAGTACTTATGATTTGTAGCCCTAACGCTTTTTCTCGACCAGTGCATTCAACAAACGGTTGAACTTCACCCGTGTCTGAATTTAGAAAGGTCATTTCACTAACTTCTTTCTCAAAGGTAATGACTCCAACTTTTTCTCCGTAACCACGACCAACCTTTTCGGCGAGATACAGTAGAACTGCCATGGCAGCTGCTTCAGCCCGACTTACATTCTTACCTTCTTCAAAACGATTCAGAAATGCTTGAACCTCAGGACTATCACCAGCCAAATCCTTTAACCCCTCACGTGCGTGTGCAATATCCTGAACTGGTACATCAGTTGTCTTCATAGAACCACTTGTATCAATACAAAGAACTGCATTGAATGGTGTAGCAATACCCACGGTCTTGAATTGATACCCTGTTTTTTCTCGAAGTGCTTCGAAAGCAAGCTTTGCAAAACTCTTACCTGATAAAGTGGGTTTGGTGGTGATAATCTCAACCTTGGAATCAAGTTCTGGCCATTTGAATGACATCCCTGGGTAGACAAGACGGCCCCCGATGATGTCTTCAAGTGACTTCACTTTGTCAACAGCTCGAGTGACAAGATCTTCAGTATTAGCATCTTCGGTAAGTGGTTTAATACCAAATTCTACATATTCTAGCGCAATCATGTCCTGATTATATAGGGTGACTTCAACAATATCACCTTCCATTAGAAGTGAAGCTTCTAAAACAAGTGTATCAACAACAATCTTGTCTTCTTGAATTTCCTTGGTCTTTCGTATTTCTGCTGCTCCCCAGAAACTGCTTTGTGCATCCTCGAATACTACTATTGAGCCAATATCTGCATCTAGTGAATCTGCGGTCTTTGGATGGAGATGCGCAAAGCCTTTTAGATCTCCGCCATCTGCAACCTCTAGTTCAAGTTTTTTGGTGATAGCATTTACCTCCTCTGGATAGGTATGAACTCATTCTGTTTCTAATGTTATAAAGAATATGAGGTCCATGTTAATTGAGCTGAGATAACACCTTCTTGGACAAATCTTCGGAAGAATTGAGAGTTACAGAGTGATTAGATAGAGTCCGCAGCAAAACTGGGTTGAAACTTTGAGAAGCATTTTCAATAGTATCAATTCGTGCCATTCCGTTTGTGCTGAGTAATGAACAACTTAAAGAATTACCAACTGTCCTTCGTACCCATAGATGACACTCTTTGTCAGATTTTTGGCTTCTGAGACACATGACATACGAGTCCAGATAAACGCCATTGAATCCACCATTGGATAGGCTGGATAGTTCTGGCCAGGTTCCAGCTGGAGGAAGCATTAAATCCAGAGAGGAAAGATCCCATTGGTCACCACTGAAAAGAGAGAGTATTGAATTCTCAAGTGCATATTGCCTTTTCCCATCAACATCGCGACTGATGTATTCGATAGGAGATGTTGGGGATCCAGCGGATGTTGAAAATGGCCGCTGAACCAGTGAAAGAGTATTTCCTCCTAGAATTCGCTGAGCATCTGCAAGAGTCCCGGGGAAATCACGAGAGAGTAGGAAGAGAATCACATCTGCAGCTTGAACGGATAGAAAACTGAAATCGGTGCCAAAGAGGAGTTTCTCAGACCATGAAAACGTTTCTCGACTCAATCGCTCAACAGCGCTTTCGAATAAAACAGGCACATCTAGGTCATGTAATGTAGAAGTTTCTGCAAAGATAGCAGGGTCTCTCAGAGCATCATATAGACGAGAATCACCAGGAGACATTCCACAATGAGCTAAGATCACTCGTAATCCTCTCATCGCAGTTCCGCAATCGGGATCATTTCTAATTGATTCAACTAAATTCTTGATTTTCATTACTGTTCCAATATTTCGAGTGTCGAAAATGACAGGAATCCCTAATTCCCCAGCTCGTTTAACTACATCTTTGGTAATCTCATCTTCAATGGCGTCAACAAAAAGTTGAGCAAGAGGATGTAGCTTGAGACCGCGTAATCCAAGTTCTTGAACACTTCTATCAAGTTCCTTAACTGCAAAGCCTTTCTTCTTTTGTTCATCCATAGGGTCTACACGAGCAAATCCAATGAGCCGGGTAGAATGGGGTGCGCGTGTTGTCCAACCAGCTATTTTGTCATTAGATACTTTGAAGGTTGGTTCTTGAGGATTTTCTGACTTTGCGTAATCATCAGTGTAAGGAAAAACCACAGTTTTATCTACAAGCCATCCGTGATTCATCCTTGCCCAGCTTTTATTGCTCTCGAAGCATCTTGATGCAAGATCGTGACCCTCTACCCTAACAGGTTCAAAAAGTAATGAATCCGCGTTCAATTTCTGCTTGGCGATTTTCTGCATCTCAAACCAGAGAGTTGCATAGAAATCATAGCTACCAGAAGGAGTGTTTCGGTGACTCTTTTCTTTCCCCATATGATGATGGGCATCTACGATATAAAGTCTAAACTCATCACCTTTTCGGATGCCTCGTTCAACGATATTCGTAGTAGCTCTCACAACTAGCATACAATTTCGATCTCTTAAGTCTAGTTCATATTACAGATGTGATAAATTATTGCGTTATAGTATCAAAGTTACAATCATTACTATCGGCACTATGCATATATCAGCTACTGCAACAATCAGATAGTAATGGACGTTGCCAGCCATGATTGTTGTTGAAAACATCGAAGCAAGTGAGATTCACCGATTCGTTGTGATTGATGCATCAATTCAACTGGGTATTGTACGAGCTGGAACATACATCCGGACATTTGATCCAGGAAGAGCATTTTCCTATTACAATATGGTAGAGAATCAACTTCATGATTTTGCTGCGCAATATCCTGGAGCTTTCAAATATCTCCCAAGACGAGCATACGATTATCTGAAGAAACCCCAATTACTCAGTGAATTCACACATGGAGCATCAGATCTTTCTCAATCCAGTTGGTTAGTAGATTTTCTTGTGATAAATCCAATGATTGGATTTGGTGATACAATACTACCAACATCTCAACATGATGCAAATGTTGAGTCAGTATATAGATGGGCTACATTACCACCAAATAGTCCAAGACTGTACCATCTCCAAGATATGCGAATGGACCGAAGGTCTCCTGTAGGATGGGGATCTATACTTAATGCATCAGACCTGGCACAATCAATCAAAGGGCCAAACAGAACAGACATTCTTGACAGTGTTAAATCAGGTAAGCCCGTATTCATTGATTTAGTATCACCAGACGATCTTAATCCACTACTTGAATGGATTATCCTCCTGAAAGATGCCGGATTGCAACCTCCGAAATTGGTATTGAAAGCACGGAGTCAGAAAGATTGGGGAAAAGATATCACGAAACTCCTTGATGTACCGAACAGTGTACTACTCACCGCAGGATCTTCGATATCATCCCTTGCTACAATTATTCGCTATTTGAAGAAAGAACAAGGTGGAGACCTCTGGTCTAAGCGGCTTATGTTTGCATCTTCGTACCCTGAAACGCAAATAGGAGATAGTGTTTCAGAAGTTTTAAGCTACTTCCTCAGTAGAAATCTTTCAGCAAGTCCATTAGAAATTCAAAGGATTATTGGAGGGAACATGTTAGAATTACTACCTCCAAGACCACCCTATTTAGTATACAAAGAGAATAACAATTCAGTTATGGCTGAAGAAAATCTTGGAAAAGCAGCTCTAAATGAGCTTGTTAGAATTTTGGAGGTGCTTGCAGTACGAAATATCCTGAGCATTACTTCTGTCGATTATACGATCGAAGAGGATGGAGGAGTAGTGAATCTGGATAGTGCTGTGATTACAGCAGTTGAGCCAAATAGTGAAAGAGCAATCAGCCTCTCAATTGTATTGGAGAATAATGGTGCAGTAATGATCTCAGGCTGGAAAAAGGCTTTCACAGAGAGCCTAAAGAAACGTGACGGAATGTTACTCCAGACACTTGTGCGAGCAAACGCCAAACTGGATGGTCCAATCTTTGGTTCACCTGCACACCTTGTAAAATTTGATGAAGCACTTCTCAAATGCCTTGAAGTCGATGACTCAAACCCAATCATGTCAGCACTTCATTTTGGAATTGAGATAGCAAAGATCGACAAGGGCGTATTTCTCATGTCAGTAGCTGATATGGAAGCTTTAGATGTACAAACGGATGATTACATCCTGGCTCTTGAAACAAGAACGGGACAATGGTGCGCAGGTCAAGTGAAAGAACATTCAAAATGCACAGAGCGGTCCATAGTAATATCTGAAACAGATGCAACAATTGTAGGATTTCGGAATTCCTCAGTAGTTAACATAGTGAAAATAGAAGACGACATAGCTGATATTACGAAGCTTATCCTTTCTTTCAAATCCACTAAACCTTCTTCGAATATTGAATTAGTTTCTTCGATGCATATGCACAGAGATAAGATACTGGACAGTTTACAAGGAAGGTATGTTGGAGCTGGATCTAAACTTCTAGCAGGACCTCAAATCCAACCACTGACATTGAGTATGAATTATACTGAACCAGATCTCAAGTCAGGGCAAATCGGAAGAATATCAGGAAATGAAATGATTCTCAAACCGTGTCAGAGTTTTCGTGAGCTGAATATTGTGTTGTGTATATCGAGAGGAAAGGACATGAGTAAAAGAGACATTCCCTTAAAGACGCTTCATACATCAATTAGAGAGTTGGAGGACCTTACGAAACTAATACCAGAAGTAGGAATATTCCTGAATAGCCTTGATAAGAATCCAAGCCGTGCTGAAGTGGCAGCACTCTCTGCCCTTCTTGTCGTCAATACTTTGTCTCAAAATCGCACTGAAGGTAGACTTGGATTAGTGACCTTCGCAGATGCTCCAGAGAAGTTCTCAGTTCAACATGGGTCAGAAGTCAGACCCTATGTTGAATTCATTAGAGACCTCCAATCAGAAGAAGTTCTAGTATCTCTGGTGTTCTCAATTCTTGATAGTGTCAAAGATACTGGTGGATATGAACGGATGGTCAGTGCGTACAGATCCATTGCTGAGTACTTAGAGGATTTTGGATCCGAAAGACCAACATTGCTCCTCGTTTTTTCAGGGAATATTGGTAAGTATGATGAAGAGAATCTGCCATTTATCAATGCAATTAAGGAAAACGACAGGTACCAAATTGAGTTCTTTACTTTTGATAATTCAGTTAATCAAAAAAGTTCTCTACGATTGCTTAAAGGAATTAAGGCACATGTATTGCCAGTAGAGTCATTTTCATCACAATTATTCATTGGACATCTTCTTGATGTTATTGACAACCTTGTCCCGATGGCGACTACTTCTCTTTCGGACGGTTGAATTTTAGTGTTTCAATCTCAGACGTATTAGAATCTAATTGTCCAATCTCGACTTCAATCTTATCAATTATTTTCCTGAGGGCGGTCATTTTAGACACGATTCTTTGAATTTCATCGGGACTTAATGGAAACTCTTTGTCAGATGAAGATGTAGCATATTCAATTTGCTTTTCCATTTGCTGCAATCGTGTTGAAATATCTTCAAGCATTTTTGTTTCATCTTCAATACAACGTAGTTCTTCAATAGCATTTTCAGATTGTTCGCTCATCGATTGAATCCTCGTGTCTTTTATGACTCTTGTAGTTCTTTTCTTAATCTGACCAATTTGAGAAACTAATGGTGAGAGTCGATGAATTAGTTCAAGTAACCTTGTTCTAAGAATGGAAATCGATTGAGTATCACCATGTTGTGAATCTAATACACGTCTGGGAGGTTTGATTTGTTTTCGTTTTCCGCTTTCTTCGATTACTACTTTTGGAGCTTTTATTTTATCTTTAGTCATATTATCAGATGTATACCACAAAGGAAGAGTATACTTCGTCAATGTTCGTTGTACATCAACGCCTTCAACAAACGCAAATGAAGCTATATTCTGTTGACCATCCCATATACAAAGGAAAATGTGAGAAGTCAATATAAGCAGAATCGTTGCAGTAGCATTCTTCGTTTTTCGGAATAAATCAAGTCCCAAAAGCCATCTAGTAACTAGCAGAATGGTTGATGAAATCTGATGTGGTTGACCATATTGAGCTAGAACTGTTTCAGAATTCAAATCAGTTTTGAGAAGTTTCTGGATTCGCGAAGCAGTTTTCTGTTTATCCCCTGGGAGCGAGAGTGAGAGAAGATGACGTACATCACCATCTGCAGCAGCACTGCGAAGCTCTTCGATATAGTCCAAGTTTGGTTCGTAATCAATAACTATATTGGATTTCTTCGATGTAAACTGACAAACTGTATTCATTAAATCCTGCGTATGAAGATTATCAGTTTTGAAGCCTATTACTTCAAAAGAATTACTCTTGGAGGATTTTAGAATGGTTACTAGTTTTGATCTACTTGCACTCTGCTCTTCAAGAATAAACAATCCAAAACCAACTTCGTGTGCATATTCTCTTACTAATCGAGCAAATCGATCAATTGGAATTACAAAGGTTTCTTGGTTCGTCTTGTCCTGCAAGCTGCCATGAAGTCCTTTACTGAGTAAACCCTGTTCGACCCAACCTGTTGCTAATTGCCCAGAAGGTAATTTAGAAATGATATATGCTGAAACTTGCTCACTGTGATACATAGCCTGCAGACGGATTTCCGTATCATCAGACATTATATCACAAACCTCCATCTGAAAGGTTCATGACAATTTCAATAATACCACTTGTCTCCTCAATATTAGTAACTATCATTGCTCGACCTTGGCTAGCTTCAGCAATAGCAATCATAACATCTTGATTGGATTTTTCCCCAGGAATGAAACATACAATTTTTGGACCATCACTTGTCATCTTATTCTTAGTTACTCTAACTGGGTTTGGTCCCGAAGTGTGAACACCACTCGAAAAAAATAGAATGATTGTCTGAAGTGAGTTTGATTCACTTAGTTCTATCGCACTCTCAATCCCAGTTTCCAGTGCAACTCCAGGATTTGATGGTCGACCCGCATGTTCTGAAATCATGATTTCAATCCATTCTGTGAATGCGATAAAGAGAGATGGAGAATCGATTCGAGACACTTCTGTAGGGTCACCAGTTTCTGAATCGAACAAGGTAAAATGTTCTATTTCATCTGAATACGCAAATCCTTGAAATTGGACTTTAGGACCATAATCCGAGTAACTTTCTGAAAGTTGTGTTATAGCTTTGAGGGCAGCAGTGTATCGAGGAATGTAACCATCACTCCCATTTCGCACATCGGAGATCTGTGCTGCTGCGCCAACTTCAAAAATACAAACTATATTGGATGGAGTTAAAGACTCAACGGGATCTAGGTGTATTTTCTCAAGACGCTTCCACGAAATTCTAGCAGCATTGTGCATATTGTTCACAGGGTCAAGTAATTTTACAGAAAATTTAATTCCAAGTCTGTCAATTTGAAACGATTGGCCAACGGTGAGTATTAATCCATCAAAGTCATCAATCAAATCATTAACTCTCTTGGATATTGCATCAGCTACTTTTCGATTATCAAGATTTCTTGTGGAAGTTAATGAGAGTCTTATTTCTGTGCATGTTGGAATATCAGATGAGATTTTTTCCAATTGAAGGACACTGTTTTCTTCACAAGAGATTTCGTTGAAGATGCGGCGATCAAGAATAATCATATCTTCTGGCACGTTTGAAGATACACGAATATCGACCAATATTGAAATCCCTTCATATGAGATTTGATAGAGACCATCTTCGATTATTCCTTCTTGGTCTGAAACAAAACAGAGCCCTTTTTGATTTCTTCCCTGTTTTGCTTTCAAATCCAAAATGAGACCTCCTCAGTAAATTCTGGTGTCGTACAACTCTGTAGCAACTGACTTTGAACCGTAAAACACCTCAACACGTAGAGTTGCCTTACCCTTCACGTCAGTCATCGGAGTCAGTTTTAACTCGAGTATCTTGTCTGAGTTTGGAGATAAATCATGTCGTTCATTTGTCACCTCAGTGACTCCGTCTGATGTTACCAAGGAGGCAATGACTCTTACACTTATTATTGTGCCACTGGGATTATTTACTCTTATTGAGTAGTTAAACGCCTTACCTGCAATAATATTGTTTGGTACTTCACCCAACTCGACATTTACGGCCAAGTTTTCAGTAGCAAGAGGTTTTCCTTTAGGCCATCGAGCGATACGACCTAACTCCAATAATCTGGAAAGAGAGGTCTTTAATTCGCGGACTTGAAGGGATAAATTCGATGCGGCTTCACCCATATCGAATGTGCCATCATGATTTTCGTAGTAAACAAGGACATTCCGATCAGCCTCAATTAAATCACTAACACCTTTCAGTATCCGTAAGATAGCTTCTGGAAGTTCATTAGCTTCTACCAATGAGTAGTATTTTCCTTCATCAACAGAGTCTGCAATCATCCGAAAAGAGACCTCTACTAGTGGATTGCATCCACACACAAAGATGAACATTGTACTTCCGTAATCAACCCTGAACTGCTGGACTTCTTCAATCGGATCATGCCCTTGTGGACACCCATCTGTAAAATAATCATCACCTATAGAATTGTACTTTTTTCCATGCGGTGGAGCATCACCTACTAAAAGCATCACTTTGTAAGAATCTTTTTCCCAAGACAATTTAGTGCGTGCATCGTACAAACCATCTGCTACAGCTTCAGGTGTGTCACCTCCTTCAGAAGGACGAAGGTCGGCAATGATCTTCTTCACTCTTTTTACATTGTCTGTAAAATCAAAGACCCTTGTTACATATGATTTATCTTGAGGAGGATGGTCGCGATAAGACACAACTCCAAATCGAATTTCAAGGTCTTTGGTTCGTCCGGTGATGTGATTGACTATCTCAGAGAGACTGTCTTTAACAGCCCGTATATCATCCTTCATTGAACCAGTCGTATCTACAACAAATGCTACATCCATTCTTGTTGGTGGCAGTCGTATCCTCTCCATGTCAATTAACTTCTTTGACCAATTAAGCCTTTGCCGCTGAACTAAGCGTAGAACATTTTAAGGAACATGTTCTAGGACGAAGGTATGCCAGATTTGAGTGACACTGATCTTCATCTAGATTTTGAATTTGAAGGGAACTTAATTCTAGAAGGGTACCTAAATAGAATCTATGCACCACTCATTGTAGAGGAAATTAAATTTAAATTGCCTTTCGAAGGAAGAGCAGCCCTAATGCGTTCAGAAATGCAAATTACTCTTGGTATAGCAAAGGGGTACGCAAAACCAACAAATGAAGTGAAGAAAGGAGATATCTCGTACATGCCCTTAGGCGATGCCATTTGTATTTATCTTGAGAATCAACGTACGTATAGCAAAGTGAATATACTTGGAAAGATTACATCCTCTGAAGAACAACTTGAATTATTGAAGAAAGTTCGGAGAGGAAGTTTGGTTCACATCAAAGTTCGAAACTGAAATTCAAATCCTTTGCAAATTCTTAATGAGATCTTCATTCTCATCAATTTCTATTTCAGAAGGGTCAACAACCATACCAGCTTCATTGGTGGATATGACAACTTCAATTCCATCATGTTTTACACGTTTGATGCCATTGCTTGAGAGAGCCCGCACTCTCAGCTGAGTCGTATTGAACTCGGTTTTATTTTCCATTTCTACTGATTGAATATCTCGTCGAAGTTTGGTTCGAGTTATCCGTAGCTGTTCTTTGAGTTCAGCAACTTGAACTTGAAGCTCTTTACGACCCTCACTCTCTTGTGATAATTGGATTCGTATCTCATCGTGGAGATTTTTTGGTATAAATTCTTTAGAATGGTCAATCCAAGTTATTGTGGTGCCATCAAATTTTCTGCTTGTATTAACGTGACCTAGTGCTTTCAATACAGCAATAACGTCGTAAACTCGTCGCTTAGGAGTATCCAACTTCTCAGCTAATAGATCACTCTTAATTCCATCTTCTCCACACTCTTGGAGAATCCTAATTGACTCCTGAGCTAAATCTACGAGCTTCAACTCTGCACCCCACTAAATCCGGCGGCTGCTCCAAAGAGCACTCTTCCGACATACTAATTGCATTACATATTTAGGTTTTTGTATTGCTCTTAGTATTAGTTCGATTTTCCGAATGGTTTAACGGAAGATTTACACTACGATTTTTAGAAAGCACAATTGCCTTTAATCAATTCTAGTAAATTCATTCGAAAAAGGACGGTCAAAATTACCAAAAAGTTCCCACGATACGCTGAATTTTGTTTTAATGACGGAACCAACAATTTCATAACGAGCCTCGGAAGTCCGATGATACAGAAACCCACACTCCCGAGGAGTGGAGCTGATTATGAGTAAAAAGAAAGTCATTATCATGGGCGCAGCTGGAAGAGATTTCCATAACTTCAACGTCTATTTCCGAAACAATGAAGACTACGAGGTTGTCGCCTTTACTGCAGAGCAAATTCCTGGAATCGGAGATCGTATGTATCCACCCGAACTTTCAGGTCCTCTTTATCCAAAGGGTATCCAAATATATCCTGAAGAGAAGTTGCCCGAACTAATCGAGAAATTCGATGTAGAGCAGTGCATTCTTGCATACTCTGATCTTCCGTATGAAACGGTTGGTCATAAGATAGCTTGGGTAAATCAGCTTGGTCCTGATATTAGACTCATGGGTCCAAAGAATACTTCCATTAAAAGTAAGAAGCCAGTCATAGCAGTTTGTGCTGTTCGTACTGGATGTGGTAAGAGTCAGACATCAAGACGAGTAAATCAGATTCTTGTTGATATGGGGCTTAAGCCAGTCAATATCAGACATCCAATGCCTTACGATCCAGATCTCACCTCACAAATCTCACAGAGATACGAAACTCTTGAGGATTTGGACAAGTATAGATGTACTATTGAAGAGCGAGAGGAATACGAACCAATGATCAACATGGGAGTCATCCTCTATGCTGGTGTAGATTACGGTAAGATTCTCGAGCAGGCAGAACAAGAAGCTGATGTCATCACCTGGGATGGTGGTAACAACGACTTTGCATTCTACAAGCCAGATCTTCTCATTACCATTGTTGATCCTCACAGACCTGGACATGAGATATCATACTATCCGGGTGAAACAAATCTCAGAATGGCAGATGTAGTTGTTATCAACAAGATTGATACCGCGGACTATGAAGATATTGAAGAGGTCCGAGAGAATGTTATGGAAGTGAATCCAAATGCAATCATCATTGATGCAGCATCACCACTCAGTATCGAGAACATGGAGTCAATTCGTGGTAAACGAGTAATTGTTGTTGAAGACGGCCCTACTGTCACTCATGGAGGTATGCCCTACGGAGCAGGATTCATCGCTGCTCGAAAGGCGGGAGCAATAATTGTTGACCCCAGACCATTCGCTGTTGGAAGCATAGAAGACACTTTTGAAAAGTATTACCATCTGGAGAATGTCTTGCCTGCAATGGGATATGGCAAGAAGCAGATGGAAGAGCTTCAAGAAACAATCAACAAGTCAGATGTTGATGCAATTGTCATTGGTACTCCAATAGACCTGAAACGTATCATCAAGATAGACAAACCAAGCGTCAGAGTAAGATACGACCTACAAGAAATTGGTAAGCCCGATCTTGTAGATGTCCTCAAAGAGTTTGTGAAGAAACACAATCTCAAGTAGAAGTATATCCTGGGGGAGTTATCCCCCAGGAGCCTTCCTTCTCTAAACGCCTTTTTATAGTACCCTTAAATTATCTAGAGAGGCAGAAGATGAAGCTAGACGTGAATTCAAATCGCGATAGAGAATTACGGGGAAGATTAGACTCAAAGAACTGATTAGAAGAGCTGAAATAATTGACTCTATCACAAGAGAATAGTTAATTGGAAGTAAGAAGACAGATACACCGAAACTGATGGCTATACCTAATATTATTACAGCAACGTTGAGCAGTATGTAGCTGCCAAATACATGAAAGAATCTTCCACTCGTGAGTCCCCATGCTCGTTTCAAAGAATCTATGGGTGAAAGATCGGTGTCAATAACTACTGCCAGTACTGGAGCAAATCTGACATTGATATAGATAAGAAATATTCCACCGACTATCATATAACTAAAAGCAATTGTCAATAGTTCTAATGAGCCTGGAAGGAAAATTGGGTTAAGTGGGTCAGTTATGTCAATCATAGCCATTGCTTGAGTGAGAAGTTGAATTGCCGGAGTAAGCACTATGGCAACAAAGAAGGACAGTATAAGCTGTACAAGTATGAAGTTCAAAATTCGTCCACGGGAGTGTGAGAAACTTTTCCCAACCTCTCCTCCTGGTCCTCCGTACTCGTCAAGAGTAAACTTGATTGCAGCACCATTGATTACCGCATTAAGAATAAACGCAAAAATTGCAAATCCAAGTGTTACGAAGACAAGAGCAATATCTGGCATTGTCGAGAAAACGAGTGTGACCAAATAGGATAGGGGATCAGCCCCGAGAGTTCCAATGGTATCAAATAATGATAAAAGAAGCATAAATGATACCGCGACACACGCGGCTCCTATGATTCCAACAATCATGATGTATTGCATTATCTTTCGAGCCCAAAGAGATACAGTTCTCGAAATCAAATCATACGCACTACCAGTATAGTCTTGCTCTCTCTTCTGAGAAGGGTCATTTCCAAGTCCATCTTCAAAAGCCAATTGTATGCCTCCTTGTATAATGACTCTATGATTGTTACGTTATAATTGCTCCGCATCAAAGAGAAACTCATCTATTGATACCGAAGCTTTATTGAGACGTTTTTCTATGATTCAAATTGGAGCAGAAATCAATGTCGGATGATGAACTTCCATTTGGTATCTTACTCCTTGCAATATTGCAAGGTCTTCAAGCACTTGGGCTCTTTCTTGTAGGAGGATTGTGGTTACTTCTCCCAATCTTGGGATTATTCATAGCCATTCCCTTTGGAATAGCAGGTCTCTTTGGTCTGTATATTGCTATAGGGCTTTTCACACTTCAGGAGTATGCATGGACATGGTCATTCATTCTAAATATTCTAGGATTCATAATGTATCTCTTTAGTTGGAATTTGTTTGGAGCAATCCTATCTGCAATTATTGTGGTTTATCTCAATCTACCTGACATCAAGAACAAATTCAATTTGGAATAAAATGAGTTCCGGGCATTACTGCCCGGGTACTCAATTATTACGCTGGTTTTGGTCTGCTGTCAATAATATCCATGAACTTCATTCCACCTGCCTTTTCCACAAGCTCTTCGAAACCTATGATGAAGACTTTAGGTGTGACTTCAGTACTTGTTTTTGTTAGCTTTTGCAGAGTAAGTATAAGAGATGAATAATCTGCGTTAACTGGTCCTTTTGGAGCAATGTAGAGGTTGAGCACATCCATACTATAGGGGTCAGCCATATTCTCTTTGGCAACTTCGATTTGAAGTTCTTCAACCTCAGGCAATGCTATCAAGTCGGAGCGAAGTGCGGTAAGGTTCACAGTAGCACCTTTGATTTTCTTCTCTGCGAGACCCATTATTTCGATCTGGGCTTCTGCATCATTCGTACGGCCAACATTCCAGAAGAACGGTCCATCTAGTCCACAGATTGGACATTTGCCTCTCTCTTGATGAGAAGCAACATCGCCTAACAGAAAGCCTTCAAACACTGTCCCAGTGCTATCAAGATGGAATAAGCACATGTGACCGGGTTCATCATCACCCACGAAGTCATATGTTCCGTCATCGTTGAGAGAAATAAGTTCGAAGGATAACATGAGAGGTGACACATTGTGATAAGGTCCTGCGTGCGTACACTGTACTGCGAAAGAAACCTTGCTCTCTGAGGAAGCATATCCGCCAATAGCAAGCACTTCCTTAGCTCCTTTCTCTTGAAGTGTTTCAATAATATCATCTACAACAGGTTCATAGATCTTCTCACCAGCAAGAAGTGTAATGACCTTTTCAGGCGCTTCATAATCTTTAGCATCCTTCATTGCTTTAAAGAATCGATTTCTGAGGAAACTGGGCATTCCTGTAAATCCATTTGCGTTAAAGGAACCTGCAATCTCCACAAGTTTGTCACTTGGAATTGCTCCACCGCCACTAGTAGCTATGTAGAACTTCGACATTTGTCTTAACCCTAGATTGACAGCATGCCACCCAAGGTGAGGAGCGTATGGAAACAAGTTCATACTACTCATTTCCCAACCTTTCTGAACCCAAGGATCAACGGGTAGTTGTCCAGCTTTCACACAATTCTTAGCTAATAGTTCCCAATCATATCGGGTCAAGAAGACAGGAGATGGCAGCCCTGATGCACGACCTGAACTAAGCCAGAATTGTAAAGGTGCAAATTGATGTTTTGCACGTTCTGCTAGTCGGTCCATTGCACCTGTCTTTCCAATTCCAAGTTTTACTTTTGCACCATTGTTTCGAATGAACTTGGCCAATTCAGTATGACCAGACTCATTTGAATACTTCATGAGGTTACTAATTGACTCAGAGGCTTCTCTAGGCTGTCCATCCACTTCAGAGGGATTAATTACAAATTTCGGAATGTTATCTTTGTAATCAATTTTCTTGACGAGTGGAATATTATATTTCGCCCAATCTTCAATACAAGTAATATTGAAGGGATCAATGTTATTGTCCTTGAAGAGACGTCTATAATACGCATGATTTGGCCAGACTTGATAGCGAATGAAAGCCCGGAACTTCTTATCCTGCATCTCTTTGATTTCTCTGTGATTTGTGCGTTTGAGTTCTTGGAATGTGAAAGTAGTCTTGACCATTTAACAATCTCCGATGATATAATCAACAAATCGTGGGATTTTAATCCAACATAATAGTGTTGCGAACTCGTTACTAGGAAATACACGCCTTTAAGATGACGTTGTAGAAAGTCATAATAGTTCAAATCATAGAGAACAATTAGCTCAGTTTGAGTTGTCATGGAGTGTATCAACATTGTCAGGAGTCGACGATAAACTACAGAAAGGCATTATAGAATTAGACAAGGGAAATGACAAGAAGGCTTTTAGCTTATTCAAGGAAACTTTTGAGGATAGGCAAGAGATGCTTTTGAAGAAAGTCCAAGATAATCCAAAATCTCCAACACTTATGTTGGATGCACTCTATATGATTCATGCTTTAGTTTGGTTACGAGTAGCAGAAGCTGGGAAGGATAAGAAGCATAGCGTCGAGCTTCTTGGAAAAGCAGTTGGCACCGTGGAATCTGCCAGGTCAGCTCTGGGTCCACTTGTCACAGGGCTTGCACAGTGGGCTAAGGAGAAGAATATTACTCAGGTCCGCAATAAAGCTCTGGGACTCCTAGCTGCAACTAAAGATCTTGAAGACATGGCAAAGAAGGCACTCGAAACAAGCCGTAAGATGGATAGATGAATCACCTTTCATTCATATGTCGTGCCCACTTTTCAGCTGGAAATCGCTCTTCCATAATTTTCAATTCTGACAATATGCTAGTTTCTAAATCTATATTGTAATGATTCGCAAGTTGGGCAAAGAGATTGAACACTTGAGCGAATTCGCGATGAAGCTCATTCTTATCCGGTGCTTCATGCCCTAGTCCTACCACTTTGTATCCCTCATCAACTGTGATATGACGTGATACCTCACCGAGTTCTTCTATCAGATGTGCGAATACAAGTGATGCAGGAAATTTCTCCCAGCCGCGAGCTCTATCAAAGGCATCCAGTTTTTCTTGTATTTCCTTCAAATGCATTTAGATCATCCTCTTCATGATTAGCAATACCTGTGCACGCGCCTGATCAAGTGCCACTGTTGGTGGGTTCTGCATAGGTCCAAGTGGCGTAGATTCAGGTAAGGGTTCTCCACCGAGGAACATTGCTTCACTTACCATATTCATCATTTCGACGGGTGGAAGATCTGCACATACAAGTTTAGTTCCGACTTTTACATTAGGGAGATTTGTGATTATTTTCCAAATCCGTGATCCATCAGTACAACGACAAGCCGTGAGATTCTTTGAGTCAGGTACAGGTTGAGTTTGACTTATCTCCACTGCGAGAATATCAACTGCTCGACCTGGTTCATCATCATAGGTTCTTAGTTTTCGTTGAAACCCGTTTACAATGCGGAAGGAGTAATAGGTTTCAGCAAGGGTGAGTGTATCCTTTGTGGTTGTAGCAGTATAACCGGTGGATTTCATTGCATCATCAAGTTTCTGTCTAAATCCTGCAAGACTTGATACAATCTTAATTGTAGCTTCAAGGTCTGCAACCTGATCAGGTGGAAGATATGAGTATTTTACCTCATACATTAAACTTCCAGCTTGTTGCAGAATTTCAACGAGCTTCGAGTATTCAATATGAAACCTCAACTTACGATTGTTGACTATTTCATTCAACCTGCGAAGAGCATCTTCCAAAACTATGATCCTAGCATCCTTTGCAGTATCCAAAAAATTCACCAATATTGCAGAAGTTTGTACTATTGATAAACCTCACCACTGCAATAGGAGGCCACACGAAGTTCTATAAAGACACGTGCAGTATTCGACAATACCACAGCAGGAGGAGATATGTGCCTTGATTCAAGCTGTCTATATATTAGTGGCCGATAGCGGTTTGTGCGTACTTGATCGGAAGTACGGAGAAGCGGATATGGACCCGAATCTAATTAGTGGGTTCCTAACTGCTTTGATTCAGTTCGGTCGTGAACTAAGTGATGGCAATCGGGTACATGTTATTGATTTTGGAGTATTCGATATATGTTTATCACTTAAGGACAATGTAATTGTTGCAGCTACCGTCGACAAAGTTGATGATGGCAATGCTGCGATGGCAGTCTTGGCTGAAGTCAACAACTCCTTTTCAGCCGACTTTGGTTGCATGCTTGCTGATTGGGATGGTAATCTAGAACCATTCGAATCCTTCTACCAGAAGTTAGATACTATCACCAAGAATGGTCGAGCCTCTGAAACAAAAATCGTAGTTCCAATATTGAAAGGCAAAGTTTCACCAATGTTAGTTAGACTTGGCCAAATGGCCCAAGAAACCTATGATGTAGCAAAGATGTGCAATGGAAAATTGACAGTACGTGATATTGCAGATCAGTTAGGGCATCATCTGAAAGAAGTTCAGAAATCACTCAATACACTTGAAGATATGAGAATACTCGAATGGAAAGAAATTGGCTGATGCAAATTCACTTCATTCACTCATTATTATCTAGAATCATCTGCATTCTTGAAAGTCAACGTTTTGCTAGCCTGTCTGACCCCATTCATTGCCTGTTGCTATCAAAATCAAACCTATGACAATTAATCCGGGTGCAATCACACCGGGTATTGCTACTGAATTCTGGAATAGTACTTCTGCCATCGGATACCGAATAGAATGAATCACTCGACCTGCAAAGAGTATCAAGAAACCTAAGCCTAGGAGCAGGTTGGATCTCCGTAATTTCCCTCCAGACTGCCATGCAAGATACCAGAAGAGTAACGGGATAAATAGCGCATAGACAGCACCAGCTCCACCGGATAAGAGACCTCTAGAAGTTGTATCAAGTGGTATGAAGCCTAATATTACGGCGATGACTACAGCTGGGACTGCAAATGCTATCTCAGCCCACCGCTTTCCGAATATCATGAACCCAGCTGTTGCAGATAGAGTTGCTAGAGCGAGCCACTGAATAAATGACCCAGCCATTAGCCAGAAAGGATCTGTTCCCAAGAGAGGCGTAAGTCCCTCAGCTAAACTTCGTGGATCAGCATAGAAATCGCCTACAAAGTAGAAACAGCGGCCAATAGCGAGCAGAAGGAAGAACATAGCCATAGCAAACTGGAATGGATTCCTAGTATTCCTCCATCTAAAGAATAGCAAGAAAATGAATAGGAAAAAGTAATACCCTACAACGAGAAACCACAATCCCGCATGTACTTCTCGTATTATCATATCAATAGTTTGCATCATGGAAATCGCTCCATCCTAATCCTTCTAATTAAAATTAGATTGCGCGCCAACAAATAAAGCTATTCCGCGGCACTTCTTCTAGCGCTATACGCCCAGACAATCCCTATATTCGCTCTTGATGCTCATAATGATGGTATTAGATGACTTCAGGACCTACTTGGAAACTAATAAAGGATGATTCAAGCATAGACGAATTCATTGACATTCGACGA
>CAZMBV010000021.1:0-21861 GCA_964564335.1 uncultured archaeon | reverse complement strand
CACACTTTCAGTCTGCACGCCTCGGACATTAGTATCAGTGAGCTGAATACCTCGCCGGAGCTTGGTACTTACACCCCTGACCTATTTACCTTGTCTTCTACAAGAGTCCTCGTTCCTAGACTCAACGTTACAGTCACCTGTCCCATCGTCTTGTGCAGATCGTCTAGCAAGTGGATATCTATTTTCTGGTCTGGCTTCACGCTTAGATGCATTCAGCGTTTATCCATTACGACTTAGCTACCCCGCATTGCCTTGTCAGACAACGGGTACACCATAGGTCGCGACAATACGTTCCTCTCGTACCGGTATCATCTTGCCATCAGATATCCAACAGCGTCAATAGATAGAAACCAACCTGTCTCGCAACGGTCTAAACCCAGCTCACGTTCGGTTTTAATCGGTGAGCACCCGCACCCTTCGGGCCTTATGCAACCCGAGGATACCAAGAGCCGACATCGAGGAAGCAAGCCGCGTGGTCGATATGAACTCTTGCACGCGACAACTCTGTTTAGGGTCCCTAGTCGGCGCTACTCAGTGAGGTATTGTAGTAAGCGTGAACGTTTCTCTGGATGGCTCACCCCAGTGGCTTCCCCATCAAGGAAACGCTTTAGATTCTCGCGTCCTGTAAGATACATTTGCCACACATCTCTACCTTTTGGTAGGTAGAAGCCAAAGTGGATACCATCTTTTTGAAGGATTTCACCTGCTATCTTGAGTTTCTCCAAGTCTTTGTTGTAGAAACTAAACTGTGGTTGATTATCCGAGTTACAAGTTGCTGATCCTTCAGCATCAGCAAATCCACGCACCCATGCTCGCTGTTTCTGAATGTTCCATAATAGAACAATTCTAGGCCTTTCGAATAATACTCGAAGGGTCTCAACGAGTTCTTTATCCCACACCTGAATACGAAATTCAGGTCTGGTTCCACGTTGTTTAACGCTTAGTTCCTTATCAGGAATCTCACGTTTCAATGCAGGCACAACTAAGTCTGTGAGCCATCGTTCTGATTTAGACTCGATGTCATAGACATATCCTTCTTTTCCACCTTGGCCAAGGTGGGCATCTTCAGTAATGCCTGCGAGATAGGCTATGTTTGCGCTGGCTAACATCGTTTCAGCAATACGATCGGTACCCTCGAACAATTGTTCAAGATACTGACGGTGTTTAGACTTTGGATTCTCATCCAAGCCTTCATCATCCGATATGTTCCAGCGCTCCATTTTCTCCACTCATATTATTTAATGGCAATGATGTATTTATTATCCTCGCCTTTCGTCGACCGGCTAGAGATTACCCCTGGGGTAAGTTTTTTGTCATCTCAATCGCTTACAATTGGCAATATTGAGGTTCGCTAGGCCAGTGTTTCCACCCAGGATCCGTTGCTTTTTGGGATCCTGTCAACCGAGCTTATGCCCTTGATCTCAACAAGACGTTTCTGTCGCCTCTGAGCTCAGTATTGGTCAGGGCTGATCTCTTGTCAGCCCTGTGCCGCCCCAGCCCAACTGCCTATCTGCCAGTGTCCCTATGCTCGCATGGCTTAGGTTAGCCATCCCCAACCACATAGTCAGTATTACAAGTTCGCATTCCCACACCCCGGAGAGTGTAGTTCGTCGCTCCTGACTATGCTCTGTATGTGATCAGAAATGGCAATGACAGACTGCGTAGTAAACCTCCGCAGGGACTTCTCTTCCCATTGACGCTACGTACACTGTTCGGTACGGTGTAGGTTCACCCGGTTCCTCCTGGGGACAGTGGGGACCTCATTGCTCCCTTCATGCACGTCGGCATTTAACCGACAAGGCATTTGGCTACCTTAAGAGACTCATAGTTAGTCCCGGCGTTAACCTGTGCTTCGACCCGTTCCCGAGCTTTAACAGACAGGCACAGACCAGGATTCACTGACTGTACTAACGCTTTCGCGCTCGCAGTCAGCTATGTTTGTATTAAACAGTTGGAACCCCTTAGTCACTAAGACCTGGAAAAGCGTGAACTAATCCAGGCACAGCATATCCCGAAGTTACGCTGCTAATTGGCCGATTTCCCTCAGGCAGGATTGACCCGGATACACCTTGGCCTTCTCAGCCAGGGAACCTGTGTCAGATCTGGGTACGAACTCGGAAGATCCTTCCGCACTCGTTTTTCAAGGTCACCAGAAATGGGCCAAATAGATGTCCGACCATCTACTATTCCACCCTTCGCCTGCTTCTCACTATTACAGTACTCAGCACGCTTATAGTGTTAAACACAGCGACAGCTGTGCTTGGCTCGTCCAGATGAGTTACAAGTGCGGCTTTGCGTTGCCGCGAATCGTACTTCCGAGGTTCAGGAATATTGACCTGATTCCCTTTCGTGACACTCGAATTACGGTGCCACTTAGGATCGACTAAGCTTCGGCTGATGACGCATCGCCGAAGAACCCTTTCCCTTTCGGTGACATGGATTCTCACCATGCTTCGCTGTTACTACTGCCAGGATCATCAAATCCGGCCGGTCCACGGGACTTCACAGCCCCACTTCTGCCCAACCGGATCGCTCCGCTACCGGATCACACGGAATTACCCGTGTGCCGTATGGTCTCGGTAACCAGATTTAGCCCCGTCCATTTTCAAGGCCGAGAGCCTCGGTCTGTGAGCTGTTACGCTTTCGTTCGGGGATAGCTGCCTCTAAGCTCACCCCCAGACTGTCTTGGGCTCTCGACGCCCTTCTTCACCGCACTTATCTGGTATTTAGGGACCTTAACCATACTCTCGGTTCTCCCCATCTCGGCCTGCCGGGCTTACCCCGGGCACCCGTCTCCTGCCGTCTACGGTTCATGCAGCTTCGGAGTTTTCGGGATGGTGAAAGACTTGACGTCCCCCGGGCACATCCAAAAGTGCTCTACACCACATGATACCTCAAGCAGGGCTTGGCTACGACCAACTTCGCGGAGAACGAGCAATCACCAGTCTAGATAAGCCTTTTACCCCTTCGCGCAGGTCAACGGAACGAGTTGCACGTCAGAACCCTTTCGGACCTCCACCGAGCTTTCGCCCGGCTTCATCCTGCCCACGCCAAGATCGACTGGTTTCTCGTGTCACGGGAGTGACTTCGCGCACTTTCACACGCGGCCCCTCACTGCAAGCAGCTGCGGGCTTCTCGGTTTCCCTTCGTTTACGGCTTTCTGCCTTATCCTCGCCACGCCCATGAACTCCCTGGCCCGTGTTTCAAGACGGATGATGCTGATTCGATCCACTCGAGTCCTACAACGCAATTGCTCACGCTTCGTTCCTCGAGTATCTAATCTTGTAATCAGCATCCTTTGTGTAGATCAGTGGTTTCAGGTGCTTTTCACCCCGCTTCCGCGGCACTTTTCAACTTTCGCTCGCGCTACATAGTTTACTATCGGTTTGGCTGAGTATTTAGGCTTCGCAGATTGTACCTGCGACATTCACGCGAGACATCCAACCCGCGCTACTCTGGAATCACAAACATGCCTGTACCTTACGCCTACGGGGGTGTCACCCTCTGTGCCGTGTCGTTCCAGACAACCTCGGCTTCGATTACATAGGCAATTGTTCGTGACCCTTACACCACATCCCCCTGTACTCTTCGCACAGGGATTCGGTTTGGCCTATTCCCTTTTCGCTCGCTGTTACTAGGGGAATCACAGTTGTTTTCTTTTCCTGCCCGTACTAAGATGCTTCAGTTCCGAGCGTTCCCAATCCGGAATTGACTCCGGATCCACATGGGGTATTAGCCCATGTGAGGAAGTCCCATTAGGGCATCCGCGGATCAAAGACTTCATGCGTCTACCCGCGGCATATCGCTGCTTGTCACGCCCTTCATCAGCTAGCCAACCAAGTCATCCACCACTGACCGTATAGCGAAATTGCGGACCTAGTCATGTGTTGACACAGTATTACCTGTTGTCCACAATAATGTGTGAACATGATTGTATCTTTGTGACCAATCATGCCAAGGAGTTTCGTAATAATAACGTTAAAACGTTAGGTCTTTTTTTCCTTTCCTTAAGTTTTTTCGATCAGTGTACTTCCATCCTCTGCAATCAGTGCATCTGTTCCTATTGGTGCACAGCACCGAAACTTATGCAATGACGGTCCTTCATCGGGAATGACTCCTTTACTTTGGTCTGGTCCCGATGAGCCTTCATTCAGTGAATAAATCGCTGAACTCCGGACCTAACTTCGCACTTCACTGAAGTTTCAGTGAGCGCTCCGCCAGCCTAATTGGCTGGCGATTTAAAGCTTGCTATGCGTCGAGGGTGAAAACCGTCACCAGTAACACCAGAACAGCCTCACGACGTTTACGTCGCATAAGACCTTCTCTTCGACGAGAGCAAATCAACCCCGCAGGATTTCTAGATAAACCTTCCGTCACATGCACAGAAAAACATTCTATTCATGTGATGCGTACCTGCTCTAAAAGATTACTTTGAAGAAAGAGAGATGTTTTGATATTCGATAAGCTTGTTAATCCCCTTGGATGCAATATCAAGCATATCCTCCAAGACTCCACGTTTGAATGTAGCGCCTTCAGCGGTTCCTTGTATCTCTACAAACTCATCCCCGAGCATTACAATATTCATATCCACATCAGCATTAGAATCCTCAAAATAGTTCAGATCTAAAAGTATCTCATTCTTAATCAGACCTACACTTACCGCAGCAATATTGCCTAGTAACGATCGTTCCTGAATCATATCCATATCTATCATAAAATCAAGAGCATCACAGAGTGCAACAAATGCACCTGTAATTGATGCTGTTCTTGTTCCTCCATCTGCTTGAATGACATCACAATCAATTTTAATGGTATGTTCACCAAGATTCTTCATATCCACAGCAGCTCGTAATGACCTACCAATCAGACGCTGGATCTCTTGAGTTCTTCCGCTAATTTTGTAACGTCCCATTCGTTCATTTGTTGACCTTGGAAGCATCCCATATTCTGCAGTGACCCAACCTCGTCCACTACCATTAAGCCAACCTGGAACACCTTCTTCTACTGAAGCAGTACAAATCACCTTAGTATCACCGGTAGAAACCAATACTGAGCCTTCTGGATGTTTCAAGTAACCTCTAACAAATTCGATAGGTCTCAGATCATCATTGCTTCTTCCATCAGTTCGGGGCATCTTGATTCCTCTAATTGCCGATGGAAAATCGGGTATTAATTAGTGTCGGGTAACGTATCAGATAGCTTTATTGACAATTGAGGGGTTATAGGTATTAGCCGTCTAATAAAGTACGAGGGGAATTTGAAGATATGACCAATATTCACCATCGTTTTGATGATGCTCTCAAAGATACCGTTGCGGAATGGAAACAGCATAATAATGTGAAAGGTATCTTTGTCTATGGTTCATATGCTAAAGGAACTATCACATCCACTTCGGATCTTGATATTGGTATTATCTGGAATGGTGATGAAGCTCCTGTAAGATTGATGTCAACACACAAAGAGGTCGTCATTGATATGACATTTATGACCGTCGATGAAGTGAAGTCAGTCTTGGAGGGTGCTACGCAAGATGTATTCAAAATCTCAGAAGTAGTGAATCGACTTCGAACATCTCGAGTGCTATATGATCCTGACAAGTTGTTACAGAATTGGGAGAATAGTGTCCGACAATATGTATGGGCGGATGCAGTTATCAATGAAGTGAAGAAACTGGCGCTGGATGAGCTCGCTCGTGCTAAGAAATTCCTAGATGATGAAGATGAAGAAAGTGCTATCTATGAAGCACGGGATGGTCTTCTTCATCTTGGTCGAGTCATTGTGATGACAAACAATATCTTCACAATGATCAAGCCAGCTGAAGTGCTAACAGAAATTCGAATGCTCGACCCAATCACCTACAAACTATTCCTCCGCGCATTCAAATTGAAGGGGATGGATGAACCGAAATTACTTATCGCCCTGGAAGAGATTAAGAGTTGGATGGATAAGACAGAAAAACAGCTTGATGAGATAATTTCAGAGAATCAATTAATAGCAGCCACCAGTTACCTCGCTCAGGCACAACGAGAACATCATGGAGCACGAAGTCTTACCTATGCAGGAGATTACGAACTTGCTGTACTAGATATGCGTCAATCTGTCTGTACATTGGGAAGGGCAATGGTAGCTGCAATGGGACAAAATACTGAAGATGTCGCGTTCATACCTATGCTAAGGATAAGTGATCAAGAGTTCTTCAAATTGGTTCTTGTTGAACATGGTGCCTACGATATCCAACCTGCAGAGATTAATCGTATAATCAGTGAGGCGCAGTATCTAGCTCACCGAATCTAGTTTCAGATTATTTTGAGTTAAATTGATTAGTTTTACTTGATGAGTTTGGTTTAGTGATTCTAATGCCTGAGATGATACTACTCAAATTATCAAGCGTTGCATTGACTCGAGAGAAACAGATTCCTATTGAAGAAGAATTCTCTCGTTACGTGCAAGCTACAAATTGGGTCATCAAGAAACTACTAAAAAATCGTCTACTAACAAAGCAGGCTCAGATTTTGGATGCAATTAGAGACGATTTCTCTGAACGATTCGACAATAGAGAAACCTATCTGAATGATGTAGTAAGGTCAGCTTGCGCTGAGGTTGCACGTCACAGAAGATTAGCGGGAACCATCAGAAGCATGCGAGATAAAACTCCATTCTTCAAAAAAGGGAGGGCAATATTTTCCCAACCACTTGTAGAGATATCAGAAAAGGCATTGATTCTAACATTGGTAGACCGGACACGAGTACCCATTCCTTATGATAAATTCAGCAGAAATCAGAATAAGGAGAGAATATCTGAAATATTGAAAGGTAACTCAGCCAAAGTCGATACACAAGGAAAAATGCCTACTAACAAGAGATATGGTCGCATCCGCCTGACTTGGAACAATGAGGGCTTTGTAAATATGGACATTAGAGCCTATCTGCCTTCTTGATTGAGCCAGAGTAACATGAATAATTCAGATGGTCCATGATGTAATTGCACCGGAGAAATCCGTAGAATATACAACCTCATCCTTTGGATTCCATTCTACTGCAGTAATTCCTGAGAGCAAATTGCCAGAGGATATCTCTTTGTTGGTATTCAATGACCAAAGGCGAATCGTTCGGTCCCAACTCCCAGATACCAATCTCTCTCCTGTTGAATCAATAGAAAGGGCTTCAACGATATCCGTATGTCCGACCAATTTCGAACGCTCTGAAGGAGTTTCCAGATTAATCAACAGGATTTTCCCACTATTCATACCAAGAGCAATCTTTGTGCCATCGGGAGTTGCAGCAAGAGCCCGAATACGTTCTCCCTTTGTGACAATCTCTTTTTCTAATTCGTAGGAAGCCAAATTCCAGAGTTTACATTCTCCACTCCACGAGCTCGTAACAAGTTTGGTATCATTGTCAAGAATTGTAAGACCAGAAATACCTGAATCATGAGCCGCGATATTTCTGAGGTTCTTCATCGTACTCAATGAAAATATCTTAAGTTCGCCATCACGATCTCCAGCTACACCTTTTCCTAGTGCATGTGAAACTGTAAGAGTTTTCACTTCAGATCCATGTTTAAGTATGAGCGGATCCCCTTTCTCTTTGCTATCCCAGAGACGAGTTGTGGCATCCCAACTACAAGAGAGAATATGAAAACGATTTTGAACAAAGGACACGCCTGAAATCTTACTATCATGACCTACGATTGTTTGCTTTAATTTTCCATTCTTTGTGTCTACAACGAAGATATCAGATGCAGTATTTCCACACACAACGAATTTTCCTTTCGGACCTACTGATATACAAGTGAGTGGAGAAGAGGCGCCGTTGTTTTGTCTAAATAGAAAGGTCTTCTCCAAGCAAGTTCACCAGAATATAACTATCCAATAGTAATTACTGTCTAATGCCGTTTAAAAGCTTGTAACATTTGATTACCGCCTCTTTCGTAGGTATAGTACAAAGAGAACGATGAGCGGAATGGCTATCACTGTCGCATAGAGAATATAGGGTGGATCAGGAAGAAACACACCATTTTCAGCATTATATTGAACAATAAAAACCTCCAAGACTCTACCGACAATCTCCAGACTTTCAGCACTACATTTGTCAGGCGTGTCCTCTAGAGTATGCCAAGTTGAGGGGAATGGAACTTGGATGATATCCACTGCAGGAATACCTGCATCCAAAAAGGGTCTATGATCATCAAAGACAGAATAACCTGAAGTGTCGACGAATGTGCTACCATATCCAAGACCAGCAGCTATTGACCAAATAGCATTCTGAAGAGAATCTGTGGAACTACTTTCCTTCGGGAGATAAAGGTCTTTATCACCTACCATGTCAGCAAGAATCATAGCTTCAATCGTTCCTATTCTTTGAGTTGAAAGTTGAGAAACATAGTACGTAGAACCTTGAATCCAGGCCCATCCATTAAGATCTCCTGAGTCTTCAGCATCGAAGAAGACAAGTTCAACCTTTGACCGCTCAGAAGTCGGCAGAATTCGAGCTAGCTCCATTAGCACCGCAGTGCCGCTCGCTCCATCGTTTGCACCTAAAATTGGGAGAGATTGATTACTGGGATTGTCCTCTTCTGTTGCATTTGGTCGGGTATCATAATGAGCTCCCAGTATGATTGGTGAATCTGTGGTGCTATTCCAAGTTGCAATGATATTCGCACATGCAGTTTCCATATAGGTGAAATTCTGAATTGAAACAGTCCAATTGAACGATTCCAGAGCTTCAACAATGTATGCTCTACATAGAGTTAGATTCTCAGAGCCAGGGGGTCGCGGACCAAAATCACATTGTGCTGTAAGAAAACCATAAGCGCTCTCACCATCAAAGTTCGGAGTATGAGTGACTTGACCACTAACTTGCAGGATGGAAACAGCAAGTACAATGATTATGATAGTTGACACAGGACGAAGAGTTCTCATTACTGGAGGACAAGATACATCCCCCTATGAAGGTTTTCAGTTATGAGATTGAATATGTGATTGCACTACATGCTTGATAATTGTAGGAAGTTCCCTTGGAAGTTTCTTTATTGCAACATAGGGAATGTCTGCATATCCAATTTCCCCACGAGCTATCATAGACATCATATCTGCAGCTATTTTGTGACCATTTATCCGAGGTAGAAGACGAGCTGCAAAAGATGTTCCCCGTGATCCTGCCCATGCAGCCATTTGAAAGTTAGCCGCAAATTCTTCTTGGCAGAGGCGATGGTACTTCCACAGAGTATCAGCATCAAATTGATTCTCTTGTAATGCTTGACTAATAACATCTACCGCAATTTTTGCAGACTGCATAGCATATGCAATTCCTTCGCCCATCATTGGATCTACGAATCCAGCAGCATCACCAACTAGGATGGTTCTATCAGTAACATTAGTACTTCCTAAACCATCGCCTCCAAGGAAACAAGTTCGTCGCTTCTCCAATTTCAGTTCAACGCCAAGTCGTTTCTCAAGGGATTTGTAAAATATATCAAAATCAGGTCTTAAATGACGCATGTGTATACCGGATCCAGCTATGCCAATTGCAAGATGTTCTCGCTTTGGAAAGACCCATCCATAACTAATTCGATTCTCAACAGGAAGTATCTGCAGAATTGAAGGATTTCCATTCGTTGCTTTCATCACACCGTTTCTGCCAACATAGAAATCAGCTTCCATTCCAAGACCAACTTTAGTCAAATCTTTTCGCTTAGGACGGAGTTTGAGTGAGCGACTTACAATAGAATTGACCCCATCTGCACCAATCAAGAAATCAGATTTGATCTCACGCCCATCGTTAAGACGAGTTGTTACACATTCATCGGAAATTGAGGTTTCTATGACCCGATTATTGTCTTTGAGTTCTGCACCTGCCTCAACTGCTCGTCGTGAGAGATATTCATCAAACTTATCACGAAAGACTGTAATGCCTATGAGTTTGTCAGAAATGAATTCAGAAAAAGTTCCATTGCTGAAACCAAATTTAATACCATATATTTTTCTTTCAATTAAATCAAGAGGAATTTCTCCGTTAATAATACGAAGTCCTCTATACATCACTGCTCCGCCACACGCTTTTTCCCGTGGGATTATTGCTTTCTCTAAAAGTAAAGTTTTGAGACCTTTCGTTGCACACTCATGAGCAGCTATAGAACCTGCGGGTCCAGCACCAACAACTACTACATCATAAGCCAATTATTTCAGATGCCTCCATTTTGAAAGAGCCACTCGCAGGTTGACCTGAATAGCTCATCACGATATTTACTAGTAGGATTCTTACATTAAATAGGTTTGGCCTCAATCAGTCAAAAACTCAAAAATATCATTACACGATTCATCATTTGCACCAATCTTTTCACGGATAATTGATGCATAATTTGGATTGATCTCGTAACCGATAGAGTTACGTCCGAGCTCTCGTGCAATCTTCAAGGTAGTTCCACTTCCAGCAAAAGGGTCAAGAACAGTATCGCCGACAAAAGAATAGAGACGGATACAACGTCGTGGAAGCTCCTCAGGGAATGGTGCAGGATGGTCTTCCTGTTTAGCTGATGCTGGTTGAAAATCCCAAATTGAATTTTGTACCCAGTCTGTAAATTCTCTGTGAGAAATTTTTGAGGCTTCTTTGATTTCTTTATTCACACCTCGACGTTTTCCTATTTTAGAAAATACGATGATCCATTCGTACGGGTAAGTACTCAATAGATTTGGTGGATATGGATACGATCCCCAAGAACTGAAACGCGCCGCTTTTCTCTTATCCCAGATGTAAAGGGAGTGAAAATACATGTTACCAAGCGATATCATAAACTCCTCTAGCTCTGTGAGAACGGATTTTGTAACTCTACGTTTGAATTTTGATGTTTTACCCGGAAGTAGTATTGGCATGATGTTCACGATGAGCTTTCCATCAGGTGTGAGTTTCTTGATGCATTCTCTGAAAACTTCACATATTGAATCGAGATATTCCTCATAGGTAGAAGAAGACTGTCCGATAGCCTCATCATTTCCATAATCCTTGAGGTTCCAATAAGGCGGAGAAGTAACTACAAGATGAACTGAATCATCTTTTACATGGTCCATACATTTGCTATCACCAGTTACAACCAGATGTCGAGTCATCTCACTTGCGTCCCCCATTTACAAGATCCCAGACTATTACTTGTTCCTTTCTTTGAGTTGTATTGATCTTATCCCACAGAGAGCTGGCAGTCTTCGTATATTCTCGCTCCATAATATAGGGATTTTTCCAAGGGGCAATATCAGCGAAGAAGTCAGCCCCTCGAATAAGCTTCTTTCGGACCATTCTATCACCCACCACAAAAATCACTAATGATTCATCATGTAGTACGAAATCAATTGCTTGCAGAGCTTTCTTCATCTCTTCTTGGTATGTTGAATATCGTTGAATCAACCCCTCACGGATTTCTGCTCTATCAATACCTAGGATCTCCAGAACAATCTTGGAATAATATCCTGTATAATCTAAAGCATCAAAATAGGGTGGGCTCGTATATACAACATCTATTGAATTCTTACGAACGACTTTGCTGAGTTTTCTTGTATCATGTGTATGTACGGCTACAGGTGGAGAGCCTCTCACATATTCTATGTGTTTTCGAGCTTTTCGAAGAAATGTCGAATAGAAATCAACATTCTGGAGTGGTTTATTGATTCTTCCAACTGAAGTTGAAGTCCATAGCCAATTATTGCATGCACGAGCTGCAAGGCATATTGCACCATAAAAACTCGAGAGAAGGTACGCCGAAAAGGAAGTAGATAATGAAAGAATTCGCATGATTTGATCTGCAGTCTTCTTGTGAAAATATCTCGCAGGTTGTGAGGGCATCACACTGACTTTGGAGAGAGATTTGGCAGATTCAATCGAGCTCTCAAGTTGTATCATTGTAGCTATCTTATTGAGAGATTCGGTCTTACCCCGTGCAATTGTACAGGCAAGTGGATTGTTGTCGACACCAATAGCATTCAAGCCTTGTTTCTGAGCTTCATAGAGAATCGTTCCTGTTCCACAGAATGGATCAAGGAGAAGTGAATCCGAAGGCAATTGCTTGATTATGTGGGACGCATCTAATGGAGACATCTTACCTCGATAAGGATAGATGCCATGAATTGATTGAGGATTGTTCACCTTCTCAAAACGTCTGAGAGAGAGTTTCCTATAATTGGAATTTTCAGATTCCTCAGGCTCAAAAGCGTACATAGCACTATCTGAATAGTGATACCTGACTAAAAAGTTGCCCAGTCTTCATTCAAATATCTCTACAGGTCTCACAACCCGTTCGGGGTCTCAGACCTAAACGTCGCATAATCTTACCACCTGGTAGCTCAGATGATGATGCCGATTTCGTAGGAAGCCCAGCTTGCATAGGAATATCTCGCCGCCCAACTTCTTCGAAGCCATAAGCTTGAATCAACATCTGGGATGGCAGGTTCTCCTCATAGACTTCACAATACACATCTTCTACACCAGAATCCAAGAAGTATTTGGATGCTCTTTTAATGAGAGCAGTTGCAACTCCTTTTCTCCTTCGACTTGGAAGGACTCCAATTCCAGTAATCTCCCCGTAATTAGATTCACTCTGTTTTTCTACGAAACAAGCGATGAAACCTGCGAGCTGCCCCCATAACTTTGCAACGAAGATACCTTCGGAATCAAGCTGTTTTGCTTGCTCTGAAGTTAATGGGCAGAAAGGGTCAGGTGAGGCGAGAAAACATCGATTGTATAGAACAACAAACTCCTCTACATCATCTCTATCAAAACGGTGTATCTTAATGTAAGTAGGAACCTCTTTATCTCCCCACCATTCCTCAGCAAGCTTCAAAGCTTTTTTGGACTCGGCTTTCATTACCAAGTAAGACCTGATTGTTGTAGAAGGAGAAGTATCTGGACCTCCGGATACCACCGCTTACACCTCCAATGATTCTGAACCTATTTGTTATAGATGAGGTCAATAGCATTAGCAGAAGCTAGAATTGTTTTCTCAATCGCTTCTATGATGAGTGGGTCCTGTTCACCAGTTTGCTCACTCTCATCTTTTTGCTCACCTTTTTGTGCACCATGAAGATTACCATCACAAGATAGAATCGAAGCAGCGTCAAGTCCGCGAGTCTGAGCAAAAGTAAAGACAAGTGAACTCTCCATTTCAACACACTTCACTTTTGCCCGAGTCCAGATATCCAATTTATCATACATTGGATTCGTATAGTAGATATCAGTGGTAAGACATATGCCAGAATAGACTCGATTGGGTGGCAGAAGTTTTCCAACCTCATGATAGAGAGCACTAAACCAGAAGGGCGAAGCTACTGCGGGATATTCAATTGGTGCATAGTTTAAACTTGCTCGTTCATCTCTGACGCAAGCAGTTGGCACAACAACATCACCAGTCACTACTGAAGGATCGATACCGCCACAACTGCCTAATCGCAGTATGACTTTTGCATCTAGATTTGCAAGCTCTTCAATACAGATGTGAGTTGATGCAACACCCATACCAGTACCAGCAATCGTTACTGGAATACCCTTTGGAGTATAAGCACGATAGGTAACAAGACCTCTATATCGAGCCACTTCCTCAGAATCTTTCATTTTAGCAGCAATCTTTGGAACACGATCGGGATTTCCAGTAATTATGACGACTTCTTCTACGTCGCCTTCTCCGACTCTTAGATGAGGTTGAATTCTTCTCTTCAATAGATTCACCAAGGAATCTACTAATAACACTACTCACTTTTCACTGTTGGGTTTTGGAAAAAATTTTAGCAAGAATTTGTTCGAATTCTCTGCATTACACAACTTACGCAAACCCATTTACCGCTGATGAGAAATGACTTTCCAAAACTTGGTATGGTAGAATCACAGACGTTACATCGATTGGCACTTGATTCAAAGTTCTCTGATAGAAATACTAAGAGAAGGGACATTAGTTTTGTATCTGCACGTTCAATCAGCAACAGTGAACACTCCACTGTATTATCAGATAGGTCCCTTATTAGGTCCACAAATCTGAGAAACCCACCATTGAAACAAAGAGATTTATTACTCAACACTGTCGCACAGAGTTGAACTGCAATGAATCAGACTATCAATTTTGAATACTATTGCTACAGATGTGGTACAAAGAATACTTTGGATTTACCATGTCCAAACGCTCCAGAGTATCATCATACTGAACTTACATGCTCGAGCTGTGGAGATGGTACGAGATTGATACTTAGTCACTGCCCCTCGTGTTCGCGATTCGTCTATTGGATTGATGATATGTCAATCCCAGACCTTGTTTTTGGTTTTGCAAAGTATATGGTGCACAATATGCAGACAATGATTGACAAGGCGGCTATGCAAGGAGCCGTTATCAGTATTGATACTCCAGATAAGTATCCTATCAATGCAAGTTGTCCATGTGGAGCAAAATTTGCTTTAGAGATTGCTATTCCAGACTTGGATTAAATTCTATTCAGCAATAATAGTAATAGATTGAACTCTCTCTCTTCGGGAAGAGGGCTTCTGTGATTAGTCGTACACTACCTCTGACGATGAAATCGATATTGTTCTGCTCTATCTCTTTTATGCTATATGCACCAAGAACTAGCCTAAGTAGGTCATTAGGTTGTGCACGAAAATCTTGATTATCAATCACTTGTTGTGGTCCTAAATCTGAAATATCAATGATCTTGCCATTAGAGAAATTGACTGAGTAACAATTTTGGAATGTATTCATAATCACATCATAAGTGAGCCCTTCAAACATTGTGCCAACAAGACGTCTTTCAAGAACTGGTGAGATCTTCTGTAGAAATCTAACCATATTGGGGATACGAACTTGATATTTCCACCAAGGTTTTCCGCTCCCACCGACATTCTCCATTACTTTCGAGAGACTATTGAAAGAAGGACCCTGAGAACCAATAAGAAGAATATCATTTTGAACCGCTTCGACATATAGAAATTGTAGGGTTCGGAGAACACCATTGAAGGTAGAGATACTGCTCTCAATGACCGTTAATGTAGATTTGTTTGGGAATCCTTCTCTGTCATTTTTCTTGACAAGTCGAAAATATCCGATGATTTTAGAACCTGCGACCACCACATATGTCTGAAATTCATTCTCAAACTGTTTTTTCATGGTTTCTTGAATTTCCCAGAGTTCTTGACTTCTAGGAGCATAAACTAAGAGGCCTTGATTCAAACCATCAAAAAGATCCATCATGGAGGGAATGTCTTTCTTTTCAGCTGGACGAACTTTCATTTTCATGTATTCTGGGAGACTCTTCTCATCGAAAGGTTGTATCTGATTTGTGCGAATCCAGACAGTACGGTCCATTGGAATGACAAAATCATACCCAAACTGACGGTAATAGTAGGGAATCCCCTGAATCGTGGAAATGTCATAGTTACCTGAAAGTAGTAAGTTGTTAAAGTGAGAGTATAATGATTTGTTTAGGCCTTTTCTTCGGTATTCCTTTAGAGTGCCAACCCAGCCTAATTCTAGATTTCGCAATGGAACATCTTCATAATTCCAGATGAATGGAATAGAGTTGAGAGCTGTTACTATAATTCCTTTATCAAGGTCACGAATGTAGTAATTCATCTCCTGACTAAAACCGGGAAGATGGTCAATCTGCCTTCGAAGTTCTTCTACATCATCATCGGGATGGACTATTGAGTGGAATTTTAGCAACTCTTCAACTTCTTCGTCAGACTCGACAACACCAAATTCGAATCCATCAGGCAGTTCCATTGGGGTCTAACCTCTTATCTTTCCAAGAACATAATTCGTTCAGTGGGCATTTTGAACATCGTGGTGATGATCGTATGCATACAGTTGCAACCAAGTCGATAATACCATAGTAAAAAAGCCTACTTTGTGCATCTGGCCCAAAGGAACCCATGAATCGCCATGCTTCTTCATCTGAGGGGTCTTCAAAATCCAACTCAAAGACACGTGACATCAGATGGATTACATTTCCATCAACTAGAGGAATAGGTTCGCCAAATGCAAAATTCAATACTGCGGATGCAACGTATCGACCGACTCCAGGAAAACTAGATAGTTCTTTGAGGTCATTTGGCACCTTACCATCAAAATCTTTTATAATTTGACTTGCAGTCTGCTTCAAGTGGTGCGCTCTTGACATTTGTAGCCCCAATGTGGCAATCTGTTTATTGATTGTGGAAATCCTTGAGCGTGCAAGTCGTTCTGGAGTATCATAATGACTGATGAAATCATGGAATACTCTAGCAACAGCTGTAGCAGTTGTTCGTCTGAGAAGCATCTCTGCAACAAGAATATGAAAAGGGTTGTCAGTTTCCCTCCAAGGAAAATCACGGCCATTAATCTTGTACCATTCATTAATCTGAATCTTGATTTTTTCCTTCTTTGATTCTAACGCGTTGGCACTCATCTAATGAGCCCCTATATCATGAAGATAACTAAGTACAACCTCAACAATTTTGGAAGGCGAGCTGAGGATTGTCAAACCTTTCATCTCTGTTAGTCTATGAACATTTTCTAAATCTACATCGCGCGGTGTGATGGTGAATTCAATCCCATCAGGACTAGTTGTAGTGACTGGTTCAGCAGATTGATCTACAGGGTATGCGAAGACAGGAGTAGTACCCTTGAGTGTCTGGGCAACTGCATTTGTGATCAGAGTATCAGCAATTCCATGAGCAATCTTTGCTGTAGAGTTAGCAGTAAGTGGAGCTACAATGAGTAAGTCATACTTTCCTATCTGAAGGGGACCTGCGATAAAGGGTACATTCGCATTGGATTCTTTCTTCACCTTATCAAAGGATCCAATTAGTTTGTCCCAAAGCTTATACCATCTCAGAACCTGTTCTCCAGCCTTTGATACTAAAACAGTTACTTGCAAATCGTCTTCATTCGACAATTCTATCATATAATCAATGATTTCTTTAATATAATCCCCAGATCCGGTGATTCCCCAAACGATTCGACTCAATTCAATCAACATTTGTTATTGACATAGATGCAGAAATACGTATCTTTAGAGTGAAAAACGAATACTTGAAAGAGGACGAATGACACAATAAGTGCAATGTATAGAGCGAGTGTTGGTATCACAACAAGTATGAAAGTGAGTGCTACCAGTTGGATTGGAGAGAATGCCGATTCTTTAGGTATAGACGGCATCTGGGTAGGAGAGGATATTGGGATAGGACAAGAAACCTCAATTCTCACCGCATACTTACTGAGTAAAACCACTAATGTAAGAGTTGGAACGGGAATTATGCCGATCACTATTCACAACATCTCGACCCTTGCGCGAGCTGCTCTCACACTCAACGAGATTGGAAATGGTAGGTATGTTTTGGGTATTGGCCTTGGTGGAATTCAAGACCTCATAAAGCACGGTGTGAATCTGGCTAAACCAGTCACTGAATTGCGCAAATCCACACAAGTACTTAGACAACTCTTCAATGCTGAAACAGTATCAGTACAATCAGAACTAATGGATCTTAAAGGATTCAGTCTTAGTATCAATAACCCGGCGAGAATTCCTATCTTTTTCGGAGTTCGCGGGCCACAGATGCTGAAACAAGCTGGAGAGATTGCAGATGGAGTAATTCTGTCAGGACCAAGTGACTATATCAAATATGCAATAGGAATCATCAACAAATCTGCAGCAGCTGAAGGGAGGAAAGCAGAAGATGTAGAAAAGGTAGTCTGGCTTCCAACAATTCCCACCTTTAAAGGCGGGAGTGAGAAGCTTGCCAAGAGTGTGGTTGCACTTGTTGTAGCAGACACACCTATACAGGTTTTGGATTTACTCGACATTGATCGAGAAAGAGCAGATAGGATACGTCAAGCAGTTGCTGAATCAGGACCGAAGGAAGGAGCTAAGTTCATAGATCAACATTTCATAGATACATTTTCAATATCAGGATCATGTGAACATATGGTTGATAGATTTGAGATATTCAATAGTCTTGGTGCTACTGAACTTGTGTTAGGTCCGCCATTTAGCGGCGACTGGAGAGAAGCAATGGCCGATATATTCCATGAGATACATTTGAGGCGGGAAAAATGATGGAATGGGGAATTGCACTAAATCTTAGAGAACCCGTGTCTGAAATTATCGAAAAATCTATGATAGCTGATAAAGGTAAAATAGAAACCATCTGGATAACAGATTTCCCAGCAACAAGACTGTCTCCAGTCTTAGCTTCAGCAGTTGCTGAGAGAACAGAAAAGAGTAGGATTGGTATAGGACTCCTTAGCCCACTCATTTACTCATCATCACATATCATTCAGATGATGACTACTTTGATTGAAACATATGGAGAACGATTTGATCTACTCATCGGTCCTGGAGACAGGACCAGACTAAAAGAAATTGGTGTAAGTTATGGAGATGTTTCAACTATAGTTACACGAATACGTGACTCTGTGACTTCGATACGTGAGAGCCTGTTAGAATACAATGATTGCAAGGTATTTGTTGGCGCACAGGGTTCAAAAATGATTGAAGCATCAACCTGTTCGGATGGCGTTCTACTGAATTATTCAGATTCAGAAATGATAGAATGGGCTATAACCACTCTTGGTAAAAAACCGCAGGGCTTTAAGATTGGAATCTTCTCCCCCTCATTAATTGGTTCTTCAAAGAAGTGCGATGAATATTTTGGAATCAAAGCCTCAGCTGCAATTGTCGCTTTGGGATTGAATCCTTCGATTCTGAGGAGATTTGGATTGAAAGATAAGTTACAACCTGCAATCGATAAAATGAAAGAAAATGGCTTGACTCAAGATTTAGTAGAAATGATAGATCAGGAAATCCTTGATCGGTTCAGTCTTTGTGGAGATATTGAAGCAAATATTGATCAATTGGAAAATTACAAACAAATGGGTGTAGATATGGTGGTGTATGGACCACCTCAAGGAGCATCTCTAATAGGTGTGAAACAATTGGTAAATGCTATCGGCAGACGTTAGAATTCAAAATATGATTCCAATTCAATATCTTCGGAATTAACTGACCACATCCCATTCTGATATGTTAAGTTTCTTGTCAGGTCAAACATGGACTGTGAGCCACGATATGAGATTGTCATTATTGGATTAACCGAGTGAACACCAGGCTGTTGTTCTAAAGCTCTGAATAGTTGATAGTATTCTACCTGATGTTCGCCAGGCGTCATTGTCCAGACGATTATCCCTCTTGAGGACAAAAAGTAGATAGTCCATGGAAACTTCCCAATCGCTTCTAAGATTCGAGATCTAACTTTTTCATTGCAGACTATCTCGAAACAAAAGTTGGAAGTTAATTGAGGCAGAGCGAAAACAAGGTAGGGTAGCAATAGATTGCGATTTTGAAGTTTCCTTGAAACAGCAGAAACTATTTTTCCGTCATAATCGTACCCTTTCGCACTAAGAATCTCACTGATTTTACTAGGAGCATCTCGGTAATTAAGTTGTAATTGTGAAACTATTATGTAATCATCAATTTTCAGTTCAGGTTTAACACCAGAACAATAAAGCAAGGGAGGGAAGTTATTGCTATCTGGTTCTCTATCCTTCTTTAGCATATCTTCTAGATAAAGGGGTAACTCCCACTGGTTATTACCGAATAAATCAACATTGGAAGTTGCTCCAGAACCGACTTGATAATGCAAACTGGCATAATTAAAAATTGTTTTTGAAACATTCTTGATAGATCTGTGGAAAATCTGTTTGTTCTCTTCAAAGTTTGGAAAGAGAAAAGTTACGTATCCAACATCTGTCATAGATGTCTTGAGTATACTTTTTGTAAAAGGATACTTTGAAAATCCTCGTTCAATATCCTCCCAAGCTAGATCCTCCTGAACGGTGAAGAAGAGCATTACCGACTGAAGATTAAAAGCTGTAAAATCAACGAAACTAGATACACGAAGGTTATTCACTTCTCGTAACCTTTCTAATGAACGAGCGATTGTTCTTGGAGTGACACTAAGAAGCTTAGAAGCATCGACCAGAGATATTGAGGGATCTTTTGCAAGTAAGGATAATACAGAAAGATCGGCATTGCTAATTGGGCTTTCTTCAATCAAGAATGCAAAATTATACGCAGACTTGATAGAACTCTTTGTAAAAAGATTGAACTTGTTGAGCGTTTGGAGATTTTCAAGCATTTTCGTTTTGAAACGGGGATTGATTGGAATAGTTGTAGGATTAGTTGGGTATGCCGTATATTCAGGATTCTCTTTTAATAAATCAACGGCCTTGAGAGCTAATTCCATAGGAATAGTACCTTCACATAAACCTAAGTAAATTCTAATCGCATCGAGATAGAACTGAGCCTCTGAATCTTCGAGGTGAGGAATTAGATTATCGAATGGAGTCGAAATAGAAAGCTGGTCCATACTGGAGTCTAGATTATCTTCTTCTGAACCCGTTCTAGTCCTATTCAATATATCCAACTCCGGATATTCTCATCCAGAGGATGTGTGTGATATTAAATGAGTCACAACACTCTCAAGTCGTGTTCTCTCTTCTCTCATGTCGGCTATAAATGTACATATCTCCGAAGCATTACCTGCAAGTTTTGATAAAAGTTGAGAGAGTTCTAACCATTCAACATTGCTCGGAATCTCAAGTTCAAGCAGAGTAAGACTCGGTCCTGATACAACACGAGCTTTTGGAAAAGTTCCAGCTTGAGCATGAAGAAGGCGTGCAAAAGGTGATTCAAAATAGGTATCATCTTGGACACATACCAACAATCGCTGATTGAGTCCAACATTGTCAATCTCAACATATGGGTGTATGATTCTTTTCCTGATCTTGAGTAATCGTCTACGAAATGTTCTACCAGAATCGGGAGTTAGTCGAAGTGAGGAATATAAGTTAGCTAAATTAGTAGCTGTTGCATAGTAATCCTTCTCAAGAACAGCAGCAGTTAGAAGCTCCTCAGCATGTATGGTAATGGGATCACTCTGTTTGATGGTCCTCTCATCAGGTAGGATATCAACATAGCCACGAGCGGCACCTATTGATGCTTCAAGACGGAAAGTATCTGGAAATTGCCACGTCTTACCATCAAATAGACCAAGATTCATGTGGTGTGAAATTCTGGAACATTCACTAGTGTAAATAACAAGGGAATATGGTTTCTTTCGAAAACGATCAATCTGACTGTGAAACCATCCTGATTGACTGCCCATCGGTAGTAGTGCTTCAAAATACAAACCCGACTCAAAAGTTGATGACATTATTGATAACACTACAGTTGTGACGAATCGGCTTGATTTAAGCCAGCGACTGAATTTAGTGAGAATATCAGAACCTCCACCTGAAATCGCCCAACCAAAAATCATCCGAAGACCGATTTTTCCATAATCAAGATTTCCGCGGATTCTCAAATTATTCTCTTTTGATAGATTACTCCAAATTTGATTTACAGCAGACCGGGATATTCCAAGTTCTTTAGCAAGAGCAGCTTGGCGTAATGAGGGGTCAATTATTAATCGACCTAGTAAACGTAATTCTCCGGGGCCAAAGTATCTCATGATATCCACCGAATATCCAGGTAATATGGCCAATTGTTAAGATATGAATGTGTTGGCTGACCTTTTCATGATACGCATGTATTACCCAGGTATGATATTATTGAAGGTGAAAATTGAATGCCTCTCTAATTGGCTTTAAACTCGTTTCTAGTAAATCTCTCCGCACACCACTCCCTTATTATGTGAGATTGGTAAGTATATTCTTGGATTCACACTGCAGACTGAGCTCATAGGTCAGATTCTACTGAGCTATCTAGATCAGAGTATCTACCTATCTAGTCAGAGGCAGGCGACCAACTATGACACATAAGGTCATTCAGGTCCCAGCGGCTAGAGCTAAAGTCAGTG